>JBFKNO010000027.1:0-16483 GCA_041629275.1 Nitrospiraceae bacterium | reverse complement strand
GCGGAGACACGAGGGAGGGAGGCGTACTCACTGCAGTACGTCGACCGACCGAGCGGCGAGCCCGCCCGCCTGGCCGCTGACAAAGTGCGGCCAGGCTTGGCGCAGCAGCGATTTCGCGATTGCAGCAGAAGGTGTCATGAATGATCCGGGCTAGCCCCCGCAGTCTGCCATGAACACGCTTGAGACCTTGAAGCCACTCACCGAGCGCTTGATCGAGATTCAACACCTCTCGAGCGCCGCCTCCGTCCTGTCCTGGGATCAGGAGACGTATATGCCTGCGGGCGGCGGGACGGCGCGGGCCGACCAGCTCGCGACCCTCCAGACCGTCGCCCATGATCGCTTTGTCTCGCCCGAGATCGAGGCCCTGCTGAGCCGATGGATCGACCCGGTCACCGGCGAGACCCGGGATCGGGAGGGAGACGCCTGGAACGAGCCCGCGCGCGCGCTCCTGCGCGAGGTGTGGCGGGACTTCAGCCGGGCGAAGAAGCTCCCGTCGGACTTCGTGACACGCCTGGGGCGCGAATCCTCGATCGCGCAACAGGTCTGGGCCGAGGCCAGGGCCAAGAACGATTACCCGCGGTTTCTCCCGCACCTCCGCACGCTGGTCGCGCTCAAGCGGGAGGAGGCCGGCTACCTGGGCTATACCCACTCGCCCTATGACGCCCTCCTCGACACCTATGAGCCGGGGGCGACCGTGTCCGCGCTTCGGCCGCTCTTCGCCACGCTTCGGGAGCGACTCGTGCCGCTCTTGGAGCGCGTGCTGTCGTCTCCGGTGGCCATCGACGACGCCATGCTCTTTCACGCTTACGACAGTGGAAAGCAGCTCGAGTTCAGCCGTCTGGTGCTGACCGCCATGGGGTACGACTTCGACAAGGGGCGCCTCGATTTATCGGCCCACCCCTTCACGACCTCGTTTCATCCCTCCGACGTCCGGGTGACGACCAGGGTGGACGCACAAGAGTTTCCGGTGTGCCTGTTCAGCTGCATCCATGAAGGCGGGCATGCGTTGTACGACCAGGGGCTCGATCCGACGCATTACGGCACCCCCCTCGGCGAGGCACTCTCCCTCGGCATTCACGAAAGCCAATCCCGCCTCTGGGAGAACTGCGTGGGACGGTCTCGGCCATTTTGGCGCGGCTTCTACCCGATCCTCCAACAGGCCTTCCCCGAGGCGCTGGCGGGCGTGGACCTGGCGGACTTCTATGCCGCGATCAACCGCGTCAAGCCGTCCTTGATCCGGGTCGAAGCCGATGAATTGACCTACAACCTCCACATCATGCTGCGCTTCGAGATCGAGCTCGACCTGATCGAGGGCCGCAGTGCCGTGGAAGACCTGCCGGCGATCTGGGCGGACAAGATGAAGAGCTACCTGGGAGTCGTCCCGAAGCGGGACGCGGAGGGCGTCTTGCAGGATCTCCACTGGTCGGTCGGTGCCTTCGGCTATTTCCCGACCTATACGCTCGGCAACCTCTACGCCGCGCAGTTTCACGACCAGGCAAGTCGGGAGATCACGAATTTCGAGGGCGAGATCGAGGCCGGCCGGCTCATCGTGCTGAGCCGATGGCTCAATCAGAAGATCCACCGGTGGGGCCGCACCTTCACAACGGACCAACTCGCACGTCGTGTCACCGGCCGCGAACTCAGCCCGGAGCCCTTCCTGACCTACCTCGAAACCAAATACGGCGAGCTCTACAAGCTATGAGGATGTATGGACTTGATCGTGTACGGTCCATTCTCCTTCCGTCATTCCCGCGCAGGCGGGAATCCATCCTTTTCCCCCGATCAGGGACAAGAAGGATGGATCCCCGCCAGAAACTGCGGGGATGACGGATGGAGGTCTGGCCCCTCACTCCTCACACCTCCCCCATTTTCAGTATCCCATCGCCGCGTTCAGCTTGTTGATCGTCGAGGCCGGCAGGGTGAATTCCCCGTCGACCTCGATGCGGGAGGGCACGAGGAGCGTCGAATGAAAGGAAATGTCGCGGATCGGCAGCTTCTCTTCCGGGTCCTCCGGCAAGATCAGCTCGACCTCCTCGACGGCATTGGTGATCGTGCTGCTCTCGTGGGCGCCGTAGGCCTTGACGATCTCCACCAGGAGTTCCGCGATTTTTTCGTTCACCTCGACGCCCTCGATGCCCTTCTTGAGGATCTCAACCGCCTCGGCCGCGTCCTCGGTCAGCGCAAAATTCTCCACGCGCCCCCGCCGCCGCAACGAGGTCAGGTCATTGTCCAGGTCCTTGCTGAAGGCCCCGTAGGCAAATCGAAAGAACTCGAAGTGGAAGCCCTTGAGCCGCTTCCCGAACATGGTGAGGGCCGCCAGGAACGCCAATTGCTGGAGCTTGACGTCGCTGCCGATGCCGTGCTCCTCACCCAGTTGCAGCAGGTACAGGAGCAACGCCCGGTCGACCGTGATCTGATTCGGTTTTCGCATGGTCCACGCCCATTCGTTTCAGTCGCCCGCGGAACTATAGACTTCCGGCTTGGGCGAGGTCAATGCGCCCAACCCAGCCTCGACCTCCCTGCTCGTGTCGACCGCGGGCAAAGTTCCCCTTGACCTATCCTTTTTGTTTGCTCTTTAATTGGGGGCCATCTGGGCAGGGCCATGAATAAAAATCACAAAGAGATCACGGCGCTCAAGGATCACCTGGCCAAGCACCACCTCAAGCTGACGCGACAACGCGAGCATATTCTGAACGCCTTCCTGAGAAGCGAGCACGTGACCGCCGAGCAGATGTATCGCCAGCTCTCGAAGAAGGATCCGCACATCGGCCTGGCCACCATTTACCGCACGCTCAACCTGTTCTGTGAAGCTGGCCTCGCGCAGGCTCGCCACTTCAGGTCGCAGACGCAGTACGACAACGTCTCGCACAAAGGGCACCACGACCACCTCATCTGCACCGGATGCGGCAAGATCGTGGAGTTCGAGAACTGCGACATCGAGCGGCTTCAGGAGGAGGTCGCCCGAAGGAACGGGTTCACGATCCAGACCCACAAGCTCGAGCTGTACGGCCTCTGCGCGGCCTGCCGCCGTTGACCCCCGGGCTTTTTTTTGCTAATGTAATTGAAACAGTGAATCAATTTCAATTTCATCCATCCGCATGGGCGCCCATATGTCATTTCTCCACATGACTTCCCGGCTGCGCGTCTTCCGTCACCGCATGGGCCCGCTTTTTCTCGGCCTTCTCCTGCTCACCCTCCTGCTCGCCGGCGGCGCCCTGCCCGCATTGCCGGTCCAGGCAGCCGATGAGCTCGTCGTCTACTCGGGGCGTGCCGAGCGGTTGATCAAGCCGGTCCTCGACGAATTTCAGGCCAGGACCAACATCCGGATTCGATTGCTCTCCTCCCAGACGACGGGGCTCGTCAACCGGCTCAAGGCCGAGGACCGTCGCACGCCGGCCGACGTCCTCATCACCAACGATGCCGGGAGTCTCGAGCGTGCCCGAGAGCTGGGGCTGCTGCGCCCGCTGAATATGGAGATCGTCGAACGGACGATTCCCTGGCAGTTTCGTGCCCCCGACAACAGCTGGATCGGCCTGTCCGGCCGCGTCTGGATCATCGTCTACAACACGACGAAAGTGAAGCCTGGGGACATCACCTCCATGATGGACCTCGCCAGCGAGCGCTGGAAGGGGAAGATCGCGATCCCGAACGCCGGAAGCGAATACTTGCAGGCGGGCGTCTCCGTGATCAAGGCGGCCCTGGGCGACAAACAGGCGCGCTTGTTCTTGGAAGGCATTCGCCGGAATGCCGGCAACGAGGTCTACGGGAAAAGCTCACAGATCGTTCGTGCGGTCGCCCGAGGGCGGGCGGCCGTGGGGATCGTCAATCATTACTACATCTTCCGTCACCTGGCTGAAGAGCCGACCGCCCCCATCGACGCGCTGGTGCCCGACCAGGGCAAGAACGGAATGGGTGCGATCATGAACGTCGCCGGGATCGGGGTCGTGAAATATTCGCAACACCTGGATTCCGCCAAGCTTCTCATCACCTTCCTCGTCTCACAGGCGGGCCAGCGAATGTTTGCGGACCTCAACAAGGAATATCCCCTGCATCCGGAAGTGGCGGCGGATGCGTCCGTGCGCCCTCGCGCGGGCTTTCGCGCGGCCGAGGTTCCTCTCGCACGGCTCGCCGAGCTGCGCGAGCCGACCATGAAGCTGATCGAAGAGGTCGGGCTCCGGTAACGTCGATGGCCCGAGGGCAAGCCGACGCATGACAGCCGTGTTCCGCCACATCTCGCTGACGCCGATTCCCGCTCTCGCGTTCCTGGTTGCCGGGATCATCCTCCTGCCGCTGCTCTACGTGGTGGGCCTGGCCCTCACCGCCGGATCGGGCGTGTGGGCCCGACTCCTCGGCACGCGCATCCCCGAGCTGCTTTCGAACACCGCCGCGCTGGCGCTGAGCAGCGCGCTCGGGACCTTCGTCCTCGGCGTCTCCCTTGCCTGGGTCGTCACGAGGCTAGCATTCCCGGGACGCCGGGTCTGGGAATGGGCGCTGGTGCTGCCCCTGGCTCTCCCCTCCTATGTCCTGGCTTACATCTACACGTACCTGCTGGGCATGGGCGGCCCCGTCGAGCGGCTCTGGCAAGTCTGGGCCGGTCCCGAGGCGCAGGTGTTCTCGCCCTACAGCTTTGCGGGGGCCACCCTCGTCATGACCCTCAACAACTTCCCCTTCGTGTATCTGCTGAGCCGGGCCGCGCTGCTCAACTTCAATGTGTCCTATGAGGAGGTCGCCCGAGCCTGCGGCGTCGGACGATGGCGCACCTTGTTCCGGATCACCCTTCCCATGATGCGCCCGGCCATCGTGGCCGGCCTGTCCCTGGTTATTCTCTACGTGATTTCGGATTTCGGCGCGGTCTCGCTGCTGCGCTACCAGACGTTGACCTACGCCGTCTATCAACAGATCACCGGGCGCTACGACGCGTCGGCGGCCAGTGTGCTCAGCCTCTTGCTCGTCGTCTTCGCCCTGCTCTTCCTCATGACCGAGCGGTGGTTCCGCCACCGGAGCCGGTTCTACCAGACGAGCGGCCGGTTCCGCCTGCCCCAGCGCAAGGCCTGCAGGCCGCTGTCCAGCCTCGTCGTCTCTGCGCTGTTGCTCGTGGTCTTCGGGGCGTCCTTCGGCGTCCCCGCCGTGCTGCTCGTACAGTGGAGCGTGGCGGCCGCCGGCGAGGGCGCCATCGACGGCCGATTCCTTGGATTCATGTGGAACAGCGCATTTCTCTCCGGCTTGGCCGCCACCTGCGCCGTGCTGCTCGGAACCCCGCTCGCCTACCTGGCGAGCCGCTCGCGTTCGAGGCTCAACCAGATGTGGGTGCAGGTGGCGTATGCCGGCTACGTCCTGCCGGGACCGGTCGCCGCGCTGGCCCTGCTGCTGCTCTTCTCGCAGTTTTTTCCGTTCCTCTACGGCGGGGTCCTCATCTTGATCGTCGCCTATATCATCCATTACCTCCCGGCCGGCCTGCAGTCGATGGAGCCGGCCCTCCAGCAGGTCACGCCGAATCTGGAGGAGGTCTCGCGGAGCCTCGGGTACTCCCTCCTCGCGACCTTGCGGAAGGTGACCTTGCCGCTGGTGCGCAGCGGCTTCATCGTCGCCTGGGTCCTGATGTTCCTGCAGGCGATGAAGGAGCTGCCGGCCACGCTGCTCCTCCGCCCGGTCGGCTTCGATACGCTGGCGGTGCGGGTCTGGCTCGAGGCCAGCGAGGAGTATTACCAGTTGGCGGCGCCCTCGGCGTTGCTCATCATCGTCGTGACGCTGCCGGCGCTGCTCTTGCTCATCTCGCGCGATTGGCGGGCTGCCTGATATGTTCATGAAGGACGATCTCAGCATGCGCACCCCCGAACAGGCGCTCAAAGACAACGAGCTGGGCACGCCGGTCGTGGAGCTTCGAGGTATTACCTGTGCGTACGAAGAAGGACGGCCGGCGATCAGCGACATCTCATTCTCGGCACGCCAGGGTGAGATTTTGTGTTTGCTGGGTCCGTCCGGCTGCGGCAAGACGACGACGCTCCGCGTCATCGCCGGCTTCGAGCCCGTCTCGAGGGGCGAGGTCTATCTCAACGGCCGGCTTGTCTCCGCCCGAGGGCACCAGGTGTCTGCCGAGCAGCGGCGGGTGGGCATGGTCTTCCAGGAATACGCGCTATTCCCGCACCTGCGTGTGGCCGACAACATCGCGTTCGGGCTCCACGGGCTCGCGCGCGCTCAACGCAAGGCTCAGGTGCAGGAGATGCTCGCCCTCACGGGGTTGGTCGGGCTGGAGCAGCGGTATCCGCACGAGTTGTCCGGCGGGCAACAGCAACGGGTCGCCCTGGCGCGGGCCCTCGCCCAGAACCCGGTCATCCTTCTCATGGACGAGCCCTTCAGCAATCTCGATCCGGACATGGCCAGTCGCATGCGCCAGGATCTCCACGATCTGCTGAAACGAACCAAGACGACCGCGATCCTCGTCACCCACGACCACGAGGAAGCCTTCGCCATGGCGGATCGCGTGGCCGTCCTGAACAACGGGCGTCTGGAGCAGTTCGATACGCCGGAGATCATCTATCACGTCCCCTCATCGCCCTTTGTCGCGGACTTCGTCGGACAGGCCGACTTCGTGCCCGGCATCGTCCGTGACGGCACGGTCGTCACCGAGATCGGTGAGTTTTCCAATCGACCCGGGTTCGCGAACGGCAGGAAGGTGGTGGTGATGATCCGTCCCGATGACATCCACATCGTGCCCACCAAGGACCGCGGCGCCCACATCGTGTCGCGCCAATTCCGCGGATCGGAGAACCTCTACACGATCAACCTTCCCTCCGGCCTCGTCGTCCACAGCAGCGAGTCGTCAACCAGCCTCTACCCGGTCGGCACCGCCGTGGAGCTTCAGGTCGTGGCGACGCACACGGTACTGTTTGAGCAGGGTGATGACTCGGCGCTGAGCATGGTTCCCCCGGTCGAGGCCCCATAAGTCGTAAGGGGTTAGGCGTGAGGGGTGAGGAGTCTGAAGTACAGGGGATGATCAGAATCGTGGAAAAGACCAAAGCGTGCAGGGCCAGGTCTTACCGCCTTACGCCTCACGATTCTTTTAGCAATTCCGTCGCGCTTGATCTCGCAGGATACCTTCCTGATCGAATGTGAGGACGCTTTCCCAGCACGTTCTCCGGCCGACGACCCCCGTCCCACCCGCCGTCGTATAGGAGTACCGGTAAATCCACTCCTCGCCGCCCTCCTCGATGACACGCGTCTCCCGCGGTTCACCGAAGAACAGGGCGATCTCCTCCCGCGTGGCCCGACCGATTTCCTCGTCGAGTCGTTCGGCCTGGTACTGCACGGAGGTGCACGAGGCGAGCACCAGGAAAACCAGCGGCCCCAGCGTGCCGCGTCTCTTTCGTCCTGCCATCACGACTGCCCCGGCGTGCCATCCCGGTCCGCCCTGAGCCTCACGCGACCCTGAAGCCCTGACGAGACCAGGACCGTACCCGCCTCATCCACGATGACCGCTTCCACATCCGCCAACCGCTCGACGAGCTCCATCCCCCGGTAGGGCCCCATCACGAAGATGCCGGTGTCCAGCCCGTCAGCCATGACACCCTGTGCGGCAACGACGGTCACGCTCTGGCACCCGCGAGCCGGTTGAAGCGTCCCCGGATCGAGAATGTGATGATAGAGGACGCCGTCCTGCTTGAAGTAGCGCTGATAGTCGCCCGCTGTCGAGACGGCCTCGTTCTCGAGCTCCAGCGTTGCCAAGACCGCGCCCTCCCGGCGCGGATGCTGAATCCCGAAGAGAAACCGCTCCCCCTCGGGCAGTCGGCCAAAGGTCTTGATGTCGCCGGAGAGCGCGACCACGCCGGCCGTTGCACCCGCCCGCGCCATGACTGCCGCTGCCAGGTCCGCGGCATAGCCCTTTCCGATTCCTCCCACCTCCAACGCCATGGCACGACGTCCGAGGAACACCGTCCGCGAGAGGGGGTCCATCCGGACCGCGGAGAGGTCGAGGAGCGCTCGGACGGCGTGGAGATCCTCTTCCGCAGGAATGTGCGGCTTCTCGGGGAAACCCCAGGCTCCGACAGCCGGGCCGATGGTCACGTTGAAGCTCCCCTCGGTCAACCGCCCGACCTCCAACGACACACGAATCAACTCGTAGGTCTCGACACTGACCGCCACGGGGTTCTGTCCGGCGTTCGCGTTGATCCGGGAGATCTCACTCGAAGGAATCCAGGTGCTCCAGAGCTCCTCGAGGCGGCGGATCTCGGCCAAACCGGCGGTGGCCGCCGCCTGCGCGGTCGCTTGGTCGTGCGCGACGGCCGTGACGAAGACGACCGTGCCCATGAGCATTTGACTGCGCTTGACGAGCGCATGCCCCCTGCCCGGCTCGTCGCCCGCGCTTGAACGGGCCGCGCAGCCGGCAAGGATCGAAAGAAGCAGCAGGAGCGAGAACGTCGACCAGGGTCGAATCTTCATCATGTCGTGTGGTGCCGGCGAAACCACCAGATCAGCGGGTACGGCTCCGTCTCGTACAACCGCGTGACGGATTCCGTCGGGGTGGGCAGCTGACTGATGATGGACGGCGAGGAGAGTCGCGGGTAGCGGGATAGCAGCGCTTCGGATGCAGCGGGAAGCTCGTTGGCGATCGTCACGGAAATCTGCCGGTTGAAGTTCGGCGACCCCACCCCCACGCGCCACGTGCCGACGTAGTTGGCTCTCTGCGGCTCGATGCTGAACGTCGGGCCGGGGTTGGCGAGCGACTGAAACGCCCCCTCGTTGATCATGAGACGATTCAGCTCGTAGGTCCCCGGGGGCAGCTTCAGGAATAGCTCGGAATCGACGGCTTGCACATCGACACGAAAGCGCTTCCCGCTGTCGCGGTTCGTCAGCTCGAAGAATCGGACCATGGGGGGATAGATTCGGGTCGTCGGCCCGGTCAGACCCACCTCGATACGCCCGAAGGCGACGCTGTCGGACGGTTCGAGAGACCCTGCCGCGGGAGCGACTCTCGTCGCACAGCCGAGCTGCCAAGCCGACAGGACAAGAACCAACGCGAGGCTGAGAACCCTGGCACAACGTGGGCACATCGTCATCATTCTAGCGCCACCGGCCTCCAAGGCGCCACCCACGATAGCGGCAAGCACCTGATTTCTTATAGTCTTTTTAGGGCTTGACATTTGACGCTTATTTCTAATATTAATAATCGTTCTCAATTTCATATTGGATCAAAGCATACGCTAACTCATTGTGGATTTCAACATGGCCCAGGTTCCGACAGACACGCAGCATGAGACGCGCTGTGAGTGCGGACAGCTCGTCGCCATTCTACGGCCCGAGGGCGTGGAGCTGAAGTGCAAGCGTTGCAAGCGACTCGTTTTGATACCGTACACGTTCACGAGAGAAGTGGACATCAGCATGTAACCCCTCCACCAAGCGGACAAAGCCGTAGCTGCAGCATCTCATGCTGCCTTCTGTAGCTGCAGCATCTCATGCTGCCTCCGGAAGGCGCCAAGAGACGGCGCGGCTACAGCCCACTGGTCGTGAGGGAGGGTCTCTGATCGATGTTCTTCGCGTTCGAACCAGCAAGAGGACCAAAGGAGTCCCGATCAGCCCAACACCCATTGAGGACCGCGAGTCCCAACACCTTCAATGGGAGGTCAGTTTCATGAGAGTGAACATTGTGATCGGGATTTTTGTCGCGATGGTGGGAGGCGCAATCTTGTTCGGCATGCCCGCCCCTGCCGCAGCCGAGGACCTCACCCCTGAGCAGCAGCGGGCGGTGGAAAAAGCCGTTCAGGAGTATCTCCAGCAGCGTGGGCTCACGGGGGATGGCATGGGTCAGGCCTCCCCACCGGGCGGCCCGCCAAGTGCCACGCAGAAGAAGCGGCTCGAGGACCTGGCCGCGCCCCGGAGCGTGGGCCAAAAGTATGGCTCCACGATGGAAGGATCCGGTAAGTTGATTTACGCCCGTCCATTCGTGGCCTCGCCCAAGGCCATCCTCGGCGGATATACGGACTTCGAGTATTTCAACCGAAGTCACGACGGGAACCCGAGTTTCTTTGACGCGCACCGGCTCGTGCCCTTCATCTATGGCGACGTGAGCGACCACGTCAAGTTCGCCGCGGAGATCGAGTTCGAGCACTTTTCGCGCGGGAAGCTCGAAGATACTGCCACCGGCTCCAGCGGAGCCCAAATCGGCGTCGAGTTCATGTCCATCGACTATTTAATCAACGATCCGATCAACCTTCGCGCAGGCATTATTCTGGTGCCGCTGGGCAAGTTCAACCTGCTCCATGACGCGCCGCTGCGCGATCTCACCGAGCGACCGATCATTGCCCAGCGCATTATCCCCACGACCCTGAGTCAGCCGGGCGTCGGTGTTTACGGAACTTTCTACCCCACCCGCCTGTCCCAGCTGAACTACGAGCTCTACCTCACATCGGGCTTCACCGGCTTTACGGGAGCGAATTCGCCCATCACCGGCTCGTCCGGCTTGCGCAGCGCTCGTCAAGGCGGCGTCGACGAGAACAATGACGGCAAGTCCGTCACGGGTCGCGTCGCCTTCAGCCCTCTGCTGGGTGTCGAGATCGGGGGCTCAGGATTTTTCGGAGCGTACGATCCGAGAAGCAAGCGGCACCTTTCCATTGCCGCCCTCGACTGGACCCTTCAGCGCGGTCCCTTCGAGCTAATTGGTGAAGCCGCCTGGTCCTACGCGAAGGATAACCACCTGAGCTCCAATGGCCAACCGGTGTTCGACGATGCCGCGCGGGGCATCCTGAGAGCGAGGCGAATGAACGGATACTACGTGCAGCTCAACTATCACTTCCTCCCGCAGTTCTTGACCAACCTCGCGCCGAACCACTTCCGTCAGGAGGTCTCCACCTTCACGGCCGTGGTTCGTTGGGAGGAAACCGACCTGAACGCCGATGTGAACGGCAATTTCACGAACGCTCGCGAATTCCAACGCGTCACGTTCGGGCTCAATTTTAGACCTCTGGAAGATACGGTGCTGAAATTCGATTTCCAATACAGTCCCAAGGACATTGGAAGCGAAAATGGCGTGACCGCACCTGTCCAGAGCACGGCGTTCATCTCGTCGGTCGCAACGTACTTCTAGGATTTGGGAAGGGGGGCGGGGCGTGTTCACATTGCCCCGCCTCCCCCACCCTGCGGTGAGTTCGGTCAAAGATCATGTGGCTCATAGACACCCTTGAGTTGCGACATCGCCGCATGCCAGCGCGAGGCCGTCGCATTACACCGACTTGGTTACTCACCGGCCTAGCATTGGCCGCACTCCCTGCGTTCCTCGCGAGCTGCGTCTCTATCGGCGGAATCGATGAACGCTACGTGGCCTGCGAATACGACACCGTTTGGGACTCGGCCCTCGGCACCTTGAAAGATATTCCCATCGACACCGAGGACAAGGCGGATGGGATCATCGAAACCGCCTGGGTCGAAACCCCCGTGTTTGGCCGGCCCTACGGCATTTTGCAGCGTGAAGGGCTCGGTGACAAGGAGCGGATCCGACACACAGTCACCCTGTCAAGGAAGGATGACATCACGATCGTGCGCCTCGCCGAACGGCGCGAGCATTTCGGTTTCCGTGGAGGATCCCGAATCTACCAATGGTATCCCGTGGAGCCGTCGGAGGAGGCGATCAACCTGCTCATGTCACGCTTGGAGAAACGTCTCAAGGAGCAAGGATGCTTCGTTGGAATTTAATCCTACTGGTCATCTTAGTGTCACTTCATGTTTCCCCTCAGGACTACCTTCTGGGGCTTGCTTGGGCCGAGCAAGTGTGGGACGAGGAGCTGAATCGGTACCTGACACCCGAGGAGCTCGGGCAAGAGGACCTCTATCTGACCCCGGAGGAGGCCGCCAAGCTCATGTTTCCCGACTCGGAGCGGATCGAAACGCAAACGATCGTCCTCACGCCGGAGCAGAAAGCGACGGTCGAGGAACGCATCGGCTGGCAGTTTCCCGAGAATTCCTTCGAGTGCTTCGTCGGGCGCTCCAACGGCAAGGTCGACGGCTGGGCCATGATCCAGCACACGATCGGCAAGCACAAGCCGATGACCTACATGGTGGGCGTGGATCCCGACGGCGAGGTCATCAACGTGGAGGTTCTGGTCTATCGCGAGTCGCGCGGGAGTGAGGTGCGCACCAAGCGCTTCAACTATCAGTACGAGGGCAAGACGCTCTACGACCCGATCCGAATCAACCGGGACGTCATCAACATCTCGGGCGCCACCATGTCGGTCCGCTCGATGAGCGCGGGCGTCAAGCGCGTGCTCGTCCTGGTGGACGAGATTTACCTCAAACCCGAGGGCCGGGGCAGCAACGCTCCCGATGCACGAAAGCGGAAAAAGGGGTTCTTCGAGGTCCTCTTCGGGTTCTGACGGGCGGAGCGACAGGGATGCGCAACTTCAATACCCGGTTTCGCCTGCGCGACACCGACAAGCAGATCCGCCTGGTGTACACGTGGTTTCTCCTTCTCATGCTGGCGGGCTTTCTCTTCACCTTCTTCTGGGCCCACAGCATGACCGACTTGACCCCGGCCGGCATCGCCGCTCACTACCGGGGCTCGGACGCCACCTTCGGCGAGCCGATGTCGTTCGGCCAGCTCGCGGAGACGACGCACTTCCATCTCTTCACGATGCCGGTCGTGTTCCTGATCATGGTGCACGTGATCTACCTGACGATGGCCAGTCAGCGGCTCAAGGTCCTGACGACGTGGGCCGCCTTTCTGGGCGTCACCCTGGACCTGGTCTCGCCCTGGTTGATCACCTATGCCTCGCCCTTTTTCGTGCTCTCCCTGCTGGCAGGGGACTTCCTGATGTTGGGCAGCTTTCTCGTGATGCTGGTCATCCCACTCCACGAGATGTGGATCGTGAAAACGCCGCTGATGGCGAGGGGGGAAGAGTGAGACCCGGACTCCCATGAATTGGTGACCTGGCGATCGACACGGTGGACGAACCACCCTTCGATCACGCTCTCTCCATTGACCAGGTCAACAGATCGTACTTTCTAGATAGGCCCGAGATTTTCGTCCAGAGCCCAAGCGCTGTCGGAGACAGGCTTGGGCTTTGTTGTACCTGAAACTCGAACCTGGAGGCTCGCACAGATGAAGACTCACCATGCGATGACGCCCACGCGCCGGCCATGCCCTCCTGACAGGCGCGACGTCACGGGATGGGTGACCGATCTCTCTCTCCGCCACGACGGCTCGTCCGGAGGCGAGGAGGCCGTCATCGAAAACCTGCTGGGTTTCATGGACGGAGCCGATCCCGCGATCCGCCGTCACGGTGAACGCACGGCGGGCTATGCGGCGGCGCTGGGAAGGGCCGTCGGGTTTCCCGACCAGGCCCTGCGCCAACTACGCTGGGCGGCGCTCCTGCACGACATTGGAAAAGTGACGTTACCGGAGTCTGTCCTGAGGAAGGCGGGGTGCTTGACGAGCGAGGAGTATGCGCTGGTCCAGAGCCATCCGCGAGCGGGCGCGGAGCTCCTTGAGCCGTTTCCGTTCCTGCGGACCGCCGCCGTCTGGATTGCCCATCACCACGAGCGGTGGGACGGCTGCGGCTATCCGTACGGGGTGCCGGGACCGTTCATCCCTCTGGGAGCCCGCATCCTTGCCGTCGCCGATACGGTCGATGCGTTGACGTCGCCCGACGAGCACGGCTGGAGGCCGCCGTTCCATGCGGTGACCGGTATCCTGCGCGTCGGCGCCGGGACCCAATTCGACCCGGATCTCGTGGAGATCTTTGCCTCGTTGCCTGCGCGGGATCCTGTCGACGGGGCGGGACAGCGGGCCTGAGGCGTTGGGATCGCTGTGGCGGGGTTGTGCCCCCCGCGACACCGGGCGAGGAGCCTTCTCCTCCTGAAGGCCCTCGCCCTCATTTTTTCCCCGGGCCGGTCGCCGGGTGCACGACACGTGAGGCAAGCGTCGGAAACGGAGCATTGCATCGGGCCAAGGATCACGGCCAGGCGGCGCGCAGCTCGCTGAGCCAGCTTACTGGCATGTGATTTGAATCACATTAGAGGCGAGGCATCACCGATCCTGACAAAGCCGTATAACTTATTGGAACCTCTACGTAATTTGATCGCCAAAATTGTTCAGTCACACGCCTCCTGACAATTTTGGACAGGGAGGAGCACATTATGGCACATGTTCGTTCCTGCCCCCGCTGCCGCAGATCCAGCCTCGTTCCCACGGGCGCCTATTGGGGCTGCTCGACCTGTGGCTACGCCATCACGCATGCCGCGCTGTGCTTTGAGTATGCCGGGGCCCCGATTCGGGATCAGGAAATCCAAAGCGCGACGCCGGTCGAAGCTGCCGCAGGCGCCCGCTAGCCGCGGCTTCGCCTTTTGCTCATGAACAAGTCCAGTTGGATTCACTGGCAGGAAGAGGCACCCGTCGTGGTGAGCCTCGTGCTGTCGCTCGCCATGCTGGTGCTGACGCTACTCGCGCTGTGGGTCTGGCCCGGCGGAGCGCTCCTGACCCTGCCCGGATAGGCGGGCCCAGGAGCTCTATCGGAGTGGAAAGTTGAAGCCCGGCTCTACGAGTCCGATTTCTTGATCTGCTCGCTGAGGTAGTTTTCCAATCCCACCTGCTTGATCGTCTCCTGCTGGGTTTCGATCCAATCGACGTGCCCGTCGACATCCTTCGCCATGTCCTCGAGCATGTGCCGGGTCGTGTAGTCTCCCACCTTCGTGCAGTGGACGATCCCTTCGGTCAGCATGGTGAGCATCTCCTGCTCGGCCTTCAGGTCGACCTTGAATTGCTCCGGGACTGTTTCGCCGACCCGCACCGTCCCCATCCGCTGCATGTTGGGCACACCTTCAAGGTACAGGACGTGCTCGATCAAGTCATCCGCATCCTTCATCTCGTCGAAGCTTCGCTCCTTGACCTTGTGATACAGCCGGTCATACCCCCAGTTGGCACACATCTTTGCATGCACAAAATACTGATTGATCGCGGTCAGATTGGCAGTCAGCAGCTTGTTCAGCAGATCGATAATGCCTTCCTTCGCCTTCATAACGTTCTCCCCCCTCCCAGAGTAAATAGCGCGTCTCGTCTCAACGCCTAGCCTTGAGTCTGTCGCTGCCCTTCGACTGGGCTCAGCCCGCGACGAGCCTGGCCGAGTCGGGCGCCGTGAGAGGGCGCAGCCACGAGAAGATGCTCCGATTCCTGTGTCGCCTGTTTGATGTCGTCTTACTCATGCAGACTCATGTTATCACTTTCATCGTGTTCCGTGCGCGGGGTGTGATGCATCCGCCCACACGTCAATGGTGGATACCTTCGTGAGGTGGTGATGAGGGAGGCTTACCGGGGATTCGCCTGCGCTTGCGGGCAGGCCAATTCAATCAACCCGCGAATATTCCGGATGCAACGGCGGCAGCATGCCTCGTCGTCGATCCCGAGCGTGGCCGCCAGGAGCTCCGGGCAACCCGCGCATTGAGGACCCACCTCCCGAACCTTGGATTCCGTGATGCCTTTGCACAAGCAGACGTACATGAAGCACCTCGCCGGCCGTATTAGATACTGATAATTGATATCAATATCATCAAAATAGCCGGCTGTCAACGAAATAATAGACCATAAAAATCAACGTGTTCTGCTTGATCTGTCCGTGGTCTAGGGAGTCAATGACGCAGGTGGAACACGGTCGGAAGGCTCGTGGAGCTCAGCTCGCTTCCCGATACCCACACTCCTCTTTCCAGCACTGAACGCGCGAGCCGGCTTGCTTGCTGGACTTCTCGACCAGAAACGGAGCGTGGCACTGGGGACAGGGTCGGTTGGTGGGTCGATCCCAGAGCGCGAACTTGCAATTGGGATAGTTCGAGCAGGCATAGAAGGTGCGGCCCTTCCTGGTGCGCTTCTGAGCCAGGTCGCCGCCGCACTCGGGACATTTGACACCCAGCGGGATCGGCTTCGTGGTCTTGCATTCCGGATAGGCGGAGCACGCCAGGAAGCGCCCGAACCGGCCGGTCTTGACGACCATCGGCGATCCGCACTTCTCGCAGAGCTCCCCCGTGACCTCTTCCAGCTTCGCCACGACCTTGATGGTGCCGTCGGGCAGGCGCTCGAAGTTCTGCGTGTTCTTGCAGGGTGGGTCCTCTTTGTAGGCCGGGCAGGCCAGGAACTTGCCGTTCCGCCCCCATTTGATGACCATTTTCCGCCCGCACTTCTCGCACAGCACGTCGGTCTCGGTCTCGCCGGCGTCCTTGGGACCCGGGATCTTCTTCGCCTTCTCCATATCCCGGGCAAAGGGCTCGTAGAAGTCACGGACCGCCGCCACCCACGCTTTCTCGCCCTCTTCCACCTCGTCCAATTCCTTCTCCATGAGCGAGGTGAAGTCGGCGCTCAGGATGTCGGGAAATCCCTTCACCAGAAACTCGTTGACCACCCGGCCGACTTCGGTCGGCGCGAACCGACCCTCCTGCTTCTCCACGTAATTCCGGTCCTGGATGGTCGAGATGATGCTGGCGTAGGTGGAGGGGCGGCCGATGCCCTTCTCTT
>JBFKNO010000026.1:0-16760 GCA_041629275.1 Nitrospiraceae bacterium | reverse complement strand
TTAGTGCGGTCGAACCGGAGCGCTGAGCAGGCCAGGCTCGGCCCGTAGCGGCACGCTCAATGATGTCATTCCCGGATTGCTCTCTCTTCTGAATGCCGTGGCAAGCAAGATCGAGCGCTCCCATAATCGAGCCGGGGCCCTGGCGGCCCGGCGCACATCGTCAGGACGCTGGTCGCACGACGCAATGGGCGCGGCGGATTCCGGAAAGCAGCAAAGTCTTCCGACAACCGGCCGTTCTTGGTACCATCGACTCGGGTCGATGAAGGACAGCGGAGCCTCAGTCGAGTCGAACGCGATGGTTCTCGAAGCCTACATTTCCAACCACAGCACGTTCGTCGTCGAGTGCCCGACGTGTCGTCGCGCGGAAGAGTTCCAGCTTCGCGACCTTCCCAAGGGCCACCCGAACCCGTTTCACTGTCAGTGCCCATGCGGCGCCCGCCTCCTCGTCCGGCTCGTCGGATTTCGCGGGGGCCATCGCAAAGCCGTGCAACTGGCGGCCAGCTTCTCGCGACGAGCCGATGAGCGACCGATCCGCAGGTTTGCCACCGTGCTCGACCTTTCGGTCAAGGGGATGCGGTTCTCGACGGAGTACAGCAAGAACCTGCGCGTCAACGACGAGGTCACGGTCTCGCTGGTCCTGGACGACGGCACACGGACGAAGCTGGACGTCTCGGCATCGGTGCGGCGGATCACGCCGGAGAAAGAACGGGTCACCGTCGCGGTCGAATTTCACCCCCTCAGCATGCACAGCACGGACATTCTTCGGGCCTACATTTCTCAGTGAGAAGAGCGCGGGCCCTCGGGACGCCTCGCGACGACTTTCGGCTTTTCATTTTCTACCGGCGATCTTGCGTGTATGGTAAGGAAGCAGGATGCGACGGGTGGGCTTCAAACGGACTCTCCTGGCCCGGATGGGCGCGGGCACGGGGCTGGCGTGCGGGATGATCGCGTGCCTGGCAGCGGTCACCGGACGCACGTGGTACCTGTCCCCCCTCGGGTGGCTGGCTCTGGGTATCCTGCTCGCCTTGGTGGCGGTCTTCGTGCTGGTCGACGGCGCCATCGCCTACCAGAAGGCACGCCACGCGCCCAGGAGCCTGGACGATTGACCCCGTTGCTGGTCGGGCCGAGAGTCGCGCGCCTGACGCTGCGACCGCGGTCAAAATCCTGTTGAACTTGACGCACAAGGTCCCTATGCGAACCCGATGCTGCTCTCGCGTGCCGCTCCAATGCGCCGTTCAGTTCCGCGGCGCTTCCCTCTTGGGGAGCGGCATGACGATGGATCTTTCTGAGAAGGGAGCGCAGGTGCTGAG
This sequence comes from Nitrospiraceae bacterium, assembly GCA_041629275.1. Taxonomy (GTDB): domain Bacteria; phylum Nitrospirota; class Nitrospiria; order Nitrospirales; family Nitrospiraceae; genus JBFGRM01. The sequence continues at coordinate 15,450 of JBFKNO010000026.1, read as the reverse complement.
CGGCAAGGGCATCGAGCCGGGTATGCAGCTCACGCTCCAGATTCACCTTGTGCCGCACGCCTTGCCGGTCAAGGTCGAGGTTGCCGCCGTGCGATGGGTCAACGGAGACAAGTTCGGCCTCGAGTTCATCTCCATGCAGGACACCGACCGCGGGCGACTCCGCGGCCTTGCCCAGAAGGTCTGACCGAGGCGTTCACCGGGCCGACGCTCGTTCACTGCTCCTGGGGGATGAGGGCTTGGGTGACGTGGAAGTCTTTCTGAGCCGACAGGTGCCCGTTGGCGAACAGCCGAAACTCGTATCGCCCGGGGCCGGGGAAGACCAGGGGGCAGATGGTGACGCCGAAGTCGCTGATCTGGAGACGCTCGGGGATTTCGACGGGCGGAAGCCGGGCCCTCGCGACGACCTGCTCCGTGTTCAGGTAGACGAGCGTGAGGTCGAATTGATACTCCCCCTCCGCATCAGTGATACAGAAGTAGAGACACAGCTGCCCGTGCTGCAGGGGAAAGACGGAGCCCTGCAGATGGGTGAAGATGCCGATCAAGGACTTCTTTCTGGTGAGGCTGTCTTCGATAATCGCGTCGCAGACGAGGAAGGCGTTGACGCTTGGCTTCACGACGTTCATGACGGGGATTGTACGGCAGGACCGGAGAGATGCCAACAACCTTCGAGGTTTGATGCAGGGGCGGGATCGACGCGATGATGGTGTTTCTCTATCGCCCAATATAAAAGATAAAACAATTAAGCCGCGGGTGGAGGGATGTCCCCCCAGGAGGATGGGAGACATCATTTCACCTCAGGGCACAACTGAGGTAAGCACCTCCACCCGCCATTATTTGACCATACGACCTGGCGATCTACAATGCGTGTTTCTGCTTATATTTTTGTCCGCATGAGTCCGCTCGCGGATGGGTCCTGCGTGAGGACCCTCCTCCCATTGCCGCACAGCTCCTTGCTCGACCCCGGCCGGATTTCGGCCCCTTGAGACAGCCGGCGGCCCTCCGCCCAGCCCGGCCGACCTTCTCCCCGCCCGAATCCTGCCCCAGCCGCCCCGGGTTTGCCTTGGACGCCAATCTTGGTATGCTTGGCAGACCGGCCTGCCCGGGTCTGTTCCCCGGCAGGTCGGCTTCGCATCACCATGAAACTCAATCCATTGTCCACGCTGATCGTGACGGCTCTGGCTCTGCTGCCGTGCGCGCCGTCCGGCGCGGCCTCAGCCGAGCCGACGGTGCTCTACGACGGATTCGGAGCGGCATCGAGCTTCGATACGGCGACCTCTGCCGCCTTCGGCAACTCCGCCGCGGCCGGCGGCCGGGTCGATGCAGACCTGGCCGTGCCGTTCGACGTCCCCCCTTCACAGCATTATCACCTCCACGCGATTGACCTCGCGATCACGGCCATGTCCGGTAGCGCGGAGGTGGAGGTGCGGATTCTTGGCAGCGACCCCGGCCGACCGGCGGCAGCCCTCCCGGAGGAATCGCTCGTCCTCGAGCGCCTGACCCTGCGCGTGCCCAAGCTGGACGATCACGCCGGCCCGCCCGGCCCCCTCGCGATCACCCATCTCACCCTGAGCCAGGGGCCGGCGCTCCGCCCGGGCACGCGCTATTGGCTGGCCGTCTCGGCGCGCGCGCCCAACACCGACACCATCCTCACCTGGTGGGCCGCATCCCGTCAGGCCGGCGGCCTGCCAGAGTTCGTCGCCACCCGGTCCAACCTCGGCCCCTTGCGGCTCGCCGAAGCGCCCGGCCAGGGACTGGCGGCTCGCATCGTCGTCACGCCCGTCCCGAGCCGCACGGCGACAGGCTACGCGTTCACGAAGATCGCCGACACCCACGGCCCCTTCCGTGCATTCCCTCGACCGGGCCTGGTCGCGTTGAGCCACACGGGGACGGTGGTGTTTCGCGCGAAGCTGGACGCCGGGAGCGAGGGGATCTTCACCGGCGCGGGAAGCGCCTTCTCCGCCGTGGCCGAGAGCGGGCATGGGTTTGCGGAATTTCGCCAGCTCGATCCCTTTCCCTCCCTGAGCGCGAGCGGAGCGGTCGTCTGGCACGGCACGTTGCGCAGCGGAGCCGAAGGTATTTTCATGCGCAATGGCTCATCGGTGACGTCGATCGTGGATGCCCAAGGGCCGTTTCACAGCTTCGGGCATCCCACGGTGAATACCGCCGGTGCGGTGGCGTTTCAGGCCGGCCTGGACGGTCAAGGCGGGGGCGTGTTCCTGGCCAAGCGGGGAGCCATCGGCGCCATTGCGCATACGGATGGCCCCTTCGATGGATTTCTCGGTCGCCCCTCGATCAATGACAAAGAAACCGTGGCCTTCGGTGCCCGGCTCGATTCGGGGGAGATGGGAATCTACGCGCGGAGACGGGGGTCCCCTCCGACCACGATTGCGGATACCACCGGCCCGTTCCGTGCCCTGCGCGGTCCCTCTCTCAACGATCGAGGCACGGTCGCCTTCCATGCCTGCATGGACCATGCGAGCTCCGACTGCCGGCCTGCCGTCAGCGCGGCCCAGGGCCTGTTCGCGGGGAACGGTGGTCCCGTCGTGAAGATCGCGGACACCACCGGGCCATTCGACGCACTCGGCAACCCGACATTGAACAATGCCGGCCAGGCCGCCTTTGTCGCGCGGCTGGATTCTGGCCACAGCGGCATTTTCACCGGCCCGGACGCCGATCGAGACAAGGTGCTCGTGACGGGCGACCGTCTGCTCGGCTCGGAGGTGGCGGACCTGGGATTCTTCCACGGACTCGGCTTCAACGACGCCGGGCAGATCGCCTTCTACGCCCGCTTGCAGGACGGCACCGAGGGGATCTTTCTGGCAAGCCCCGTCACCCCTTCCCCGTAACCCGATTGCTCGCCCTCCCACCGAGCCCCTCCCCCACCACCATGCAGCCCCGCGCCACGCTCGCAAGCCGTTATTATTACAAAGATAAATCCATCTATCTGTAATCCCCCCGGAGGTGGTGGATGGGCCGCCCTCGGAGGGATTTACGGGGGGGCTTGAAACCGGGTATGGAGGGACCGTATGTATCTCCCCCGAGGGCGCAAGGCCGGGGGGGGAGAGAGGGGATCCATGTCGTCCGGCGGTCACAGCTCCGTACAGAACAAGGCCATTCCGGGGGTCCATCTCGATGTCAGGGAGCTGGCGCAGTTCCTGGCCTGGCTGGAGCAGGCGACCCAGTCGGACGAGCAGGGCGCACCGTTGCCCCAACCGCCGACCTTTCGAGATCACACCGTGGCGCGCTGGACGCACAGGATCATGGGCCTGGCGGCCTCCGCCGAGACGGTCGAGGGGAGATTGAGCAGGGTCGAACGCGCGGTGGATGAGCGAGCCGGCCAGCTTCGAGACCAGACGTTGCAGTTGGCCGAGCAACTAGCCGCCGCCTACGAGTGTGCCGATCGCGCCAAGGACGCGCAGAAAATTCGCCTGCGGGCGGCGGGCCTGAGCCTCAAAGCCTAGGCCGTATCCCAGACACTGCCCGTCTGTCGTGCGGCGGGCGACGTGAATCAGCCGAGAGGTCGACAGACATCATGAAACAACGAGGTTCGCCCCGGATTGCCGTCTCTGGATCCGTCGCCTTCTTCGGCGAGGACATCGCCGGACAGGGTCGAGTATCCGACCTGTCCGTGTCGGGATGCGTGCTCGAGGCCCAGGCCAGTCCAGAGTTCCCCACCAACGTGTACCTGTCCCTTCGCCTCGAGGTGCCCGAGCAGCAGGAGCCGCTCGATATCGATCTGGCCGCAGTCCGATGGGTGCAGGGCCGGGTAGCCGGGCTCGAATTCATCCGACTCGATCCGGCGACGCAGACTCGCCTCCGGAGCCTCACCTTCTCCACGAGGATGCGCACCCTGACCGGGGACTGGGCACGCGTGCCCATGTAAACACGCGACCCCGCCGACGACTTTACGTCCTCAGATCCTCGCTCAGCGCCAGCGCCTTGATCTGCGCGTAGACCTTCTGCCCGACCCGTAAGCCGAGCTTCGAGACCGACTTCTTGGTAATGCTCGCCAGGAGCGGGCATCCCACATCCAGCCTGACATCAACAGAGGGCTCCTCGCCCTCGGCGTCGCCGATGCTCTCGATCCGTCCTTCGAGAATGTTCAAGACGCTCGTCTGCAAGGGTGGGCCTCCCGTCACGAGGCTGACATCCTTCGCCAGGATGTGCACCCGCAACGGGTCGCCGACGGATCGCGGCCGATAGGGCACATACAACGGGCGCCCGCCGAACTCGACCCTCGTCAGCCCGAACTCAGGCTCGTGCCCGGCGACGCGCGCATCGATCAGGGCACCGAGCCGCTCCGGCTCGATCGCGCCGCGCAGGTCCAGGCGGGCCAGCAACTCGTTGATGGGCCCCACCGCCTGGACCCTGCCCTCGCGCATGACGATCAGCGTCTTGGCGAGCTGCAGCACCTCCCCGAGGGCATGGCTCACGTAGACGATCGGAATGCGCAGCACGGCGTCGAGCCGCTGAATGAACGGCAGGATCTCCCCCCTGACCCGCCAGTCGAGCGACGACAGTGGCTCGTCGAAGAGCAGGAGCCGCGGGCTGGTCAGCACCGCACGGCCGATGGCCACCCGCTGCTGCTCCCCGCCCGAGAGCCGGGAGGGCCGGCGGTCGAGGACGTGCCCGATGCCGAGCAAGTCCACGACCTGGGCGAAATCAAACCGACGCTCTCCCGGCGGAGTTCGCGACAGACCATACTCGAGATTGGATCGCACGCTGAGGTGGGCGAAAAGCCGCAGATCCTGAAAGACGTACCCGACCGCACGGCGATGAACGGGCAGGAACAGGTTCCGGGACTCGTCCTGCCAGACCTCGCCCCCGATCCCCATCGAGCCCCGGGGCGCGCGACAAAGTCCTGCCAGACATCGGAGCAGGGTCGTCTTCCCACAGCCCGAATGCCCGAAGACCGCAATGGCCCCCTCGGTCGGCGCCTCGATGTCGACGTCGAGCCGAAACCCCGGGTAGGTCACCTCAAACTGTGCGCGCAACATCGTCATGACACGTGCAGGGGAAGCCGCCGGTTGACCGTGTAGACGAGGAGCAACACCACAAAGGAGAAGAGCAGCAACCCGGCCGAGAGGATGCGCGCCTCCTCATATTCGAGCGACTCCACCTGGTCGAAGATCGCAATCGAAATGACCTTGGTCTTGCCGGGTATATTGCCGCCGACCATCAGCACCACCCCGAATTCCCCCAGGGTGTGGGCGAAGCCCAGCACCATGGCGGTCAGGTAGCCGCGCAGGGCGAGCGGCGAGGCGACGGTGACGAAGGCATCCCACTTCGAGGCGCGCAGGGACCAGGCGGCCTCCAGCGGCCCGGCGCCGACCGCCTCGAAGGCGCCCTGCAAAGGTTGCACGACGAACGGCAGCGAGTAGAGGCACGAGGCGATGACCAGGCCCGTGAAGGTGAACGCCAGCGCCGACCCCGTCAGGCTCGCCCACGGCCCGCCGATCACGCCGTAGGGTCCCAGCGCGACGAGCAGGTAAAACCCCAGCACCGTGGGCGGAAGGACGAGGGGCAGGGCCACGCTCGCCTCCACCACCGTCTTCACCCGGGACCGCGTGTGCGCAAGCCACCAGGCGATCGGGGTTCCCGCGAGGAGCAGAACGAGCACGGTCACTCCGGCGAGCTTGAGCGTCAGCCACAGCGGTCCGAGATCAAGCTGCGACCAGTCCATCACGACCCCCTCTCGTCACCGGCCCCGCCCGTAGCCGTAGCGTTCCATGATCGCTCGGGCCTCTCCGCCATCAAGATAATCGAGCAGCCCCAGGGCCGCCGGATTCCTCTCGCCCCTGCTGAGCAGGACCGCGTCCATCTTGAGGGGATCGTAGAGATCTTGGGGGACGTCCCAGCGGCTTCCGGCCCCGTTGACCCTCGGATCCAGGATTTGCGACAGGGAGAGGAAGCCCAGCTCGGCGTTGCCGGAGAAGACGTACTGGAAGGCCTGGCCGACGTTTTCTCCCTGGACGATCTTGTTGGAGAGGATGCCGTCCAGCCCCAGCTTGCGCAGGACCTGCATCGCGGCTCCCCCGAACGGCGCGGTCTTCGGGTTGGCGATGGCGAGATAGTTGAAGTCGCCTCGGCGCAGCACGGCGGCCCCGTCTCCCCTCAGGCGATCGGCGTCACGGCTCCACAACGTGAGGCGCCCCACGGCGTAGGTGAACCGGCTGCCCGGCACGGTCATGCCCTCTTCTTCGAGCAACCGCGGCCGCGGCTGGTCCGCGGCGAGGAAGAGGTCGAAGGGCGCGCCGTTCTTGATCTGGGCGTACAATTTTCCCGTCGATCCCGCACTGATCCGCACCTTGTGGCCGGTCGCCCGCTCGAAGGCGGCGGCGATCTCCTCCATGGGCTTCAAGAAGTTGGCGGCCTGGGCGACGAGGACTTCCTCGGCCGCTCCGTGGGTCGGAAGCGTTCCGAGCAGGAGCACGAGCACGAGACCCAGGCTTCGCGCGATCCACGGCGTGGTTCCACGCGAAGGATGAGGGCGCCGTTCAGAACCGGAGCTTCGTGAGCACATAAAAGTAATCCGTGTCCTTCTCGCCGCCGGGCGGCAACCCCGCCGCGGCGGGCAGCCGATCGAAATAGCTCCCCTTGAACCAGTGATCGTAGCCGCCATCGAACTCGAGGTTGTCGTTGATCTTCCAGACCGCCCGCAGCTCGAGGTCCTGGCCCAGAACATTGCCGGCCCCACCGGTCGGGTCCTGGAGCCCGGAGCCGGCAAACGCGTCCGCCGCCTGGGCCAGGTACCACAAGCGAAATTTGAGCTGCAGCTTCCATCCCCGGGCCGGGGCCGCGATCACGCGAAAGCCGGGCGAGCTGATGTTGCTTCGAAAGAACGGCCCGTAGCTGCCGGTTGGCACCAACTCGAACCGCCTGGCTCCGAACAGCGTGTCGAAGGTCCCGTCCTGGCTGCCGTTCGGATCTCGGGTCCCGCTGGCGTAGTCGTATTGGATGAGGAACCGCGGGGACCACGGCAGATCGAAGGAATAGCCCAGCTCCAGGTGGCTAAAGTAGGCGAAATGGTCTTTCGTGCCCTTCTTCCCCGACTGCACGGTGCCCTCCGCTTCGTAATCCACCCGGCCCGCCCTCGGGTTTTCATACAGCCGCAGCCCAAAGGTCGAGTACGTCCGGTGGGCGATCGGGTTTGGGCTGCTCTGGTCGTTCAGGCCGAAGTAGTACGCATTGAGCCGGAGCCAGGGGATCTGCCGGCTCTCGTAGTAGGCACCCCAGAACAGATTGCGTTCGCTCTGGGTGTCCAGTTTGACGTCGTCCCTCGAGACGGGCTCCACAAGGAACACGCGGACGCGCCACGCGTCGTCCCGGGCGAGCTCCCAATGGACGCCGTCGAAGGCGTTCGTCGTGTTGCGAAAGTCGTTCCTTGCAATCAATCGGCGGCGCCCGAAGTCCATGGTAAGCCGCCCGAAGTGCAGGTCCGTGCGGAGCCCCGTGTGGAAGAGGTTTGTAGCGGTCGCCGACGCGAACACCTGCAAAATGTCCATCTCGTTGCTACTGCCCGTGCTGACGAACGAGTCGGGACCGTCCAGGTGCACACGTGAGTCCTGCCCTTCGAAGAGGAACCGGAAAGGGCCGCCGTTCAAGCCGAACCGGACACGGGACCGTTGCTGGACCTGAGGATCCGTCTGACCGGCTGGTTGACTGGTGCGCCAGGGGTGGTCGTAGACTTCAAATCGCGTCCGATTCTCCAGCCCCAGATCGACCCAATCCGGGAGATCCAAGCCGGCCTTGAGGTAACGGTTCCATTTGGTCTCCTTTGTCCTCTGCCTCGGGATCAGACCGTAGTCGGCCGTATCCTCCCATTTCTTTTCAGAGGCTGCCGCCACGCGTTCTTTGATTCCCCCCCAGAGGGAGCGTCCCGCCGATCCGCGCTCCACGCCGGCCGCAGGGCCAGGCCCCGGCTCCTGGGCCACCGCCGGTGACACGGCCACCAAGACGGCCAGGCTCGGCAGGATAATCGTCCGGCAGATCGACGCTCCCGTTCCTTTTCGGCGGGCAGTCTGTTTTCCGGCTGGTTGAGGGATCATCCGTGCTATCACCTGGTGTTGTCAGCACCAAAAGAGGAGCGCTGAGAACGCGACGTGCCTATGGGGTGCGTGTTTTTTGAGGAGAAATCCCTCGCTGAGCATGAGGTCTGCTGAGCGCGACCTCCTTTCCCGTGTCCGTGGTGTCATAGCCGCCGAGGGCCTCGAGCTCGGCGCGAAACGACCGGGTGACCAGCGTGTCCAGCACCTTCGAGAGGCCGCCATGTGAGTGGAAGATCCCGGCAGGCATGACGAGGTCATACCGTTCGGATTGGAAAGGGACGAAGTCGAGCCCCGCGAATCGAGCCGCCGCTTCCACCCCCACACCAACGTCGACGAGGCCTGACGCGACCAGACGGGCCACGTCCACATGGGAGCGGACGACCCGATCGTGTCCCTTCACCCTGCCGGGCGGAACTCCGGCGGCCGCCAATCTCTGATCCAGGAGCAGGCGTGCGCCGGCGCCCGGCTCGCGGTTGACGATCACGACATCACGGCGCGCCAGATCCTCGATCGCCCGGATCCCCTTGGGGTTCCCCCGCGCAACCATCAAGCCTTGCGTCCAGGTGGCAAAGGTGACCACCTTCACCTGTTGACCCCTGAGGTGACGCCGGACGTAGGGGAGGTTGCATTCGCCAGAGCTGGCATCCAGCACGTGGACGCCCGCCACGTGGACGTCACCGCGTTGAAGCGCCTTCAGCGCAGCCCCGCTGCCCATGGTCCACCCGATCACGGCGGTCATGGCCTTGAATCGACGGAGGTGCTCGCCGAGCAGAAAAATGGACGGATCGCATCCGGCGACCACGATCTCTTCCTCGATGGCGCGAGGGTCACGAAGAAGCCGGACCGATACCCGGTTCCTGCGATGTCGGTCGCGCGTAACGGGACCGACGAGCAGGCCGTCGGCTCCAACCGTGAAGTTCAGGACGTCGCCCAGGGCGGCGACGGGACGGACCACCAGGCGGTCTCCGACGCGGGCGACCTTGACGCGCATCCCGGGCCGCCCACCGCCACACAGGTCGGCGTGGCTACCCGGCCAGTCGACCAGCTCACCTTGCACCGTCTCCCCTTCCGAGGAAAAAGAGAAGATATCCTCCACTCGGCACCCCAGGACCTCCGCCAGGCGCAGGGCGACCGCCGTCGAGGGGAGATACTCGTTCGTCTCGATCGCGTAGATCGCCTGCCGGGTCAGGCCCACACGTCCGGCGAGGGCCTCCTGTGACAAGCCTTTCTCCCGGCGCAGCGCGCGCAGGCGGTTCTCGATCGTGGGGGTCCGTGTCCCGGATGCGTGGCTGGTCACGAGGGCACCTCTATCAGGATACCGGTCATGAAGTCAAGTATACCTAACATCCTCGGCCTGAGCCGGGCTGGCTTCACGCGCCGAGGGTGTCCCCGGGTTTGTGGTTTCCTTGGACCTCCCTCCTGCGTATTATGATGGACGCCACCACGTTACCCAAGAAAGGACTTTCCATGCCTGAGCACACCGCCTCCGCAAGACTGGCCCTCTGTCTCCTGATCCTGGGCACGGCTGTGGCGCCGCCGCTCGCCGCAGAGGACCGCCCCCTGCACCTCGGCGCAATCGACTTTCCGACTTCCGGGACGCCCGAGGCACAGCGGCATTTCCTGCGAGGCGTGGGCGCGATGCATTCCTTCTGGTACGAGGAAGCGTTGGAGGCGTTCCGCTCATCCACGCGGGCTCAACCGGACTTCCTGATGGGCTATTGGGGCGAGGCCATGGCCCACAACCACCCCGTCTGGCAGGAGGAGGATCTGGAAGCGGCGAGGGCCGCGCTCGCCAGGATGCCGTCCGACGCGCCGGCCACGGATCGGGAGCGGGCCTACGTCCACGCCGTCGAGATTCTCTACGGCGAGGGAACCAAGGAGGAGCGCGACCGCGCCTACGCCGCGGCCATGCTGGAGCTCCACCAGCGCTATCCGGAGGACCTGGAAGCGGCAAGCTTCTACGCCCTTGCGCTCCTCGGCGCCGCTGAGTACGAGCCGCGCGGGTCGCGCATGCACATCCGGGCCGGCGCCGTCGCGCTGGACGTCTCGCGCCGGAACCCCGATCATCCCGGCGCGGCCCATTACACGATCCACGCCTTCGACGATCCGGACCATGCGATCCTCGCGTTGCCGGCGGCCCGCCGGTACGCAGAGCTCGCACCGGATGCGCACCACGCGCTGCACATGCCCGCGCATATCTTCCTGCAGCTCGGCATGTGGCCGGAAGCCGCGGCCGCGAACGAGGCCGGCTGGCAGGCCTCGGTGGACTGGGTCCGGCGCGAGAATCTTCCCCTGGGCCTGCGCGACTATCACAGCCTGTATTGGCTCCAGTACGTCTACCTGCAACAGGGACGCTACCGCGAGGCCCGAGCCGTGCTGGAGCAGAAACGCGACGACATGACCGTGGCGGGGTCGGACGCGGAGGCCATGGCGACGGGATACGAGCGCAAGGTGAGCCGCAACTACGACGAGATGGTGGCCCATTACGTCGTGGAGACGGAGCGGTGGGAGGCCGCTGCCCAACTCCTGGCTGGCCCGGGCCGAGCCCAGCAGGTTTCCCCGACGGCGCTCGCCCTCTTCACCCAAGGCTACGCCGCCGCGATGCTGAAGCGGCCGGAAGCCGCCCGCCTACTCGCGGAGCTTCACCTGAGGGGGTCCGAAACCGACCAGGGAGGGAAGATCCTGGCCATTCGCGAGGCGTCGCTTCAGGCGGCGATGGCCAAGTCCGCGGGGGCGCTCGACGACGCCATCGCCCACATGCAGGAGGCCGTGTCGCTGGAGGAGAGCTTGAGCCCGCCGTCCGGCCCGCCGTGGACGATCAAGCCGCCACACGAGCTCCTCGGAGAGCTCCTCTTGTCCGCCGGCCGCGCGGAGGAGGCGCGCCGGGCGTTCGAGACGGCGATGGACCGGCATCCGAACCGCGCCCGTGCGCAGTTGGGCGCCGCCCGCGCCGCCGCACGCAGCGGGGACCACCCCTCTGCGTTGAAGTTCTACAGGGCGTTGCTTGTCGGGTGGCAGCAGGCGGATTCGGACCTCGCCGAGGTGGTCGAGGCCGAACGTTACCTCGGTCGGGGCGCGAAGGACGGGCACGGCTGAGCTGCGGCGCGCGGCGCGCGCCAACCTCGACAGCTCTTCAAGACGTCCGCCAAAGCCTGATCGGGTGCTGGTGGTCGGAGGAGTCCGGCAACGAACCGAGCGAGGGGTTGGGCACCGACATTATTCGTCGTCGATGCTCTTCTTCAGGCGCCGGTCCAGCGCGAACCGCGTCAGTCCCAAGTGCCTGGCGGCGAGGCTCTTGTTGTATTCGGACTGGCGGAGGATCTCTTGAATAATCGCCGCCTCGATGTCCGCCAGGGAATGCTGCCCCAGCACCATCTCGACGCGAACGACCTGCTCCTCCCCCCGACTCGCCGAAGCCACCGGACTCTGCGCGGCCTGGTGGACCTCACGCGGGAGATCGCTGGGCGTGAGCGCCTTCCCGCGACAGAAGATGGCCGCCCGCTCCATGATGTTCTGCAGCTCGCGAATGTTTCCGGGATAGGCATAGCGCTCGAGCACGGCCCGGGCCTCGGGGTCGATCTCCAAGATCGTTTTTCCGAACTCGGTCCCGTAGCGGATCAGCGACTGCAGGCACAAGGGAACGATGTCCTCGACCCGGTTGCGCAGGGGGGGAAGCTCGAGAGACACGACGTTCAATCGGAAAAACAGGTCTTCGCGAAAGCCTCCCCGCGCGACCTCCTTGCGCAGGTCTCGGTTCGTCGCCGCAATCAGCCGGAAATCCACATCGATATCTTCGTGCCCGCCAAGCCGTTTGATGGAGCGCTCCTGCAGCACCCGGAGCAGCTTGGCCTGCATGCTGGCGTCCAGATCTCCGATCTCGTCCAAAAAGAGCGTGCCCCCTTCGGCCTGCTCGAACAGGCCGGGCCTGCGCTGGTTGGCGCCCGTGAAGGCCCCTCGTTCGTACCCAAACAACTCGCTTTCAAAGAGCTCGCGGGGAATCGCGGTGCAGTTCACTCCGACGAATGGCGCGTCCCGCCGGGGCCCGTTGTGGTGCAGAACACGGGCGACGAACTCCTTGCCCGTTCCGGTCTCGCCCTGGAGGAGCACCGTCGTCTTCGGATTCTGAGCGAGCTCCTGAACCTGCCCCAGCAGATCTCGCATGCTTGGGCTGTTCGCGATCAGGTTCCCCACCGCGTAGCGATTCGTGACGTCTTCGGTCTCGAGGGTGATGCGACGGCGGAGGGTCAGGAACTCGAGCGCGCGGTTCACGACGGGATCCACGCCGGCCAGGTCGACGCTCTTGATGAGGAAATCGTAGGCCCCGAGCTTCATCGCGTCGACGGCGTCTTCCACCGTTCCGTAGGCGGTCAGCAGGATGACGAGGGCGCCCGGAGCCTTCACCCGGATCTTCCCGAGCGCCTCCATCCCGCTCATGCCGGACATCTTCAGGTCGAGGAGGATCAGATCGGGAATGTCATGATCGAGCGCGTCGAGGAGCACCTCCCCGGACTCGAAGGACCGAATTTGATGCTTGCCGCGCGACAGCTTTCTGACGATCGCCGTGCGGACGGCGTGATCGTCATCGGTCACAAAAATGGTGGCGCGCATGGCTTAAGCGTTCGATGTTTGCAGGTGCAGGCTCAACGGCACCCAAATGGCCACCACGGTCCCGACGTGTGGCTGGCTCCGGACCTGGATGTCACCCCGGTGCGCATCGATGATATTCCGGCAAATGGCCAGACCGAGCCCCGTCCCGCGCCGCTTGCCGGTCGTGAAGAACGGTTCGAAGACCCGGGGAAGATCCCCGGGGGCGATTCCCCTTCCATTGTCCTCGATCTCGATCAGGATGCCGGGCTCCGCCTCGCGTAGCGTCGTGGAGGCGGTGATGCGCACGCGCCCGCCGGGCGAGACCGCATCGATGGCATTGTGAATCACATTCAAGAAGACCTGCTTGAGCTGATCTCGATCCGCCTGCAGCGATGGGAGGTCCTGAAGAGACGGCAGGTCGACCTGGACCGCCTGGACCCGCAGCGGCTCGCGCAACAGGCGCATGCTCTCGTCCAGCAACTCTCCGATGGCCACGGAAGCCGGCACCAGCTCTCGCGGACGGGCGTACTCCACGATTTGGTTCACGATCCGGTCCAATCGCTTGGTCTCCTTCAAAATGGTCCCGACGTCCGATTGGCGTGCGTCCCCCTTGGGGAACTCCTCCAGCAGGAGCGCGGCGGTTGAGCCAATCCCCACGAGCGGGTTTCGAATCTCATGGGCGATCCCGGCGGCGACCTGGCCCAGGGTGGCGAGACGCTCGGCCCGGCTGAGTCGCTCGCGCATCTGCTCGAGCGCCGTGATATCGACATTGAAGCCCTGGTAGATCACGTGTTGGCGATCGCCGCCCTGAATCGGAACGGCCCGGCTCAGGATCGTTCGAATGTTCCCGTCAGCGTGAAGAAAACGGAACACGCTCTCGAAGGGCACCCGCTGCTCGATTGCCTGCGTGAACAGCCGGACCACGCGCGGACGATCCTCCGGGTGAATGGCTTTCCACATGTCCTCGGGATCTCGGGCTTCGTCAGGATGACGCCCGGCGAGCACCCAATTGTACCGATTGCTGAAGATGACCCGCGGCCCCAGCGCGGTGAAAATCCCGAAGGGCGCGTAGTCCACGATGCCGCGGTACTTCGACTCGGAGGCCGAGAGATTCTGGTTCAATACTCGAAGCTCCGCTTCGGATTTCTCGATGCGCTGGATGTGATCGCGCAACTGGGTGCTCATGGCGTGCATCCCACGGGTCAGGCTGCCGATCTCGTCGCCCCGCTCCAGAACCGGCACTTCAGGGACCGTCCCGCCCGGCGCGCTCGAGACCGTCTTCGCCAGCGTGACCAGCGGTCCGGTGATGGATCGCGCGATCAAGTGCAGCGGGACCATCATGAGCCCCAGCGCGAGGAGGCCGCCGCCCACGATCACTCCCATCAGATAGGCCCGATCCTCCGCGCTGCTCAGCAGCGCCTGACTGAGGAGCTGGACCTCGCGTCGATCGAAGTGCGCCATCTCCTCCCGGATCGCCGACATGAGGGCCCGCCCCATTCCGGCCTCGATGTAGTGGTAGGCCTGATCGGCCTGGCCTTGCGTAACCTTCTCGATCAATTCATCCTTGTCGCGCATCAGCTGCTGGATCAGCTTTTGCACGCTTTCGACGAGGATCCGCTGAGCCTCGTGGTCCTGCACCATCTGCTCCAGCGTTCGCCCCACCGTCAGCACGCGGTCCTTTGCGGCACGGTAGGGCTTCAGGAACTCCGGCTCCGCGGTCATGACGAAGCCTCGAAAGCCTGTTTCCAAATCGACGACGAGTCGCATATACTCCGCGGCAGTCGTCTGTACGTGATACACGTGGTTGAGCCTGTCCTCATCGTAGGAAAACGTCTGCACGCTGCGGAAGATGACGAGGCTCAGGATCACCAGCGTCAGCACGGGAATCACCGAGACGAGCAGGAGCTTCCGTTCGATGGGAAGGTTGGTGAAAAGGCTGAACAGGGACCTGTTCATGGGACCTGCGGGTTAGAGGTGGTGCGAACAACTCGTCTTCCCCGGCATTCCTTGCACGAGCGCCGGGAAGCCCCTGGCATGGCGGTATTATAGCGGGGAGGCCGATGGTTTGAAACCGCCTGAAACATCGCACTATCGTTGCCCCACGGAGAGGAAACCAAGCGCATGGGCTGGAAACGTACACTCGCGGTAGCGGTAGCCATCGGGCTGATCGGACTCGTGTCGGGGCTCTTGATCGAGCAGGGCACCAGGACAGAAGGGGCGCTCCCGCTCCGAACGGTCGCCGACTACCTTCACGCCGTCATCGAAGCCGATCGCACCTTCTACACCCAGCACGTCGTGGAACGCATGGAAGCCATGCTGATCGTGACCGCCTCCGAGGACTGGCGTGCGAAGCAAGCGCTGCCGCTGCCGGCTCAGTTTCTGCACGAGGCGTCTCGAGGTCTGCACATTCGGGGCGAGCCCTTCCGCTATCGGCTGGTCAGTCCGTGGCCCATCAATCCTCACAATGGCCCTTCCTCGGACGAGGGGAGAAAGGCGCTCGATCAGGTCGTGGGGTACGGCGAGGTCGTCGAGGACTATGTGACGCTCGATCGGCGACGGTACTTCAGGGCGATCTACCCAGACCGGGCGGTCAGCCTGGCCTGTGTCTCCTGTCACAATGCCCACCCCAAAAGCCCGAAACACGACTTCAAGCTGAACGACGTCATGGGCGGACTCGAGATCCTCATTCCTGTGCCATAGCAGCAAGCCGCATGCCTCCGGCCCCGGCTACCCCTTTCACCTCTGGCCTGCTTCGCGATCATCCGGCAAAACGCCCCGCGCTTGACCTCTGACCCAACACTTGCCGACGGTTCGA
>JBFKNO010000025.1:0-16832 GCA_041629275.1 Nitrospiraceae bacterium | reverse complement strand
TGGGTGATGAAGAGGAAGGGATGGATTCCCGCTTTCGCGGGAATGACGGAAGGGGAGATTATTCCCTTTCGAAGAGTGTGCGAAGGATCTGGCGTGCCGATCGGGCGACCTCCTCCGGGTCGTCGCGGAACTCCCGCAAGGTGTCGAGCAGGTGGTGGGCGTTCGCGTGGTTCGGGTTCAGTGCAATGGCGGCGCGGAGCGCCTTGCCGGCCTCGGGGAGGTCGCCCTGCACCATCCGAACGAGACCGAGATCCGCATGGGCCTCGGCATCCTCTGGATTCAGCTCTGTAACCTTCCCCAGCGCGGCGCTCGCGGCGACCCACTCGCCCTGCGCCATGAACGCGCGGCCCAGCCAATAGAATGTTTGGGCATCCCCGCCCTGCAGTCGGATGGCGGCCCCAAGGGCATCCGCGGCGCCGGCGAAGTCGTGCCGGTCCAGGAGCACGACGCCCAGTTGCCGGTGGGCGTCGGCGAAGTCAGGATTCAATCCGATCGCGGCCCGAAACTCCTCAGCCGCTCCGGTGAGGTCTCCGCCGTGATGGAGCTTTTTCCCCAATCGATAATGCGATCCCGCATCACCCTTTTCATACTCGGGCGAGTCCCGCAGCGTCTCCCGTGCCCGGCTGAATTCCTCCTCCAGGCCGGCTTCGGTCGGCGCGCTCCCGGGAGTGACGCGTTCGGCGACCTGTGTTGCCCATTCGGCCTGGACCGGCGCAGGCGAGCCGATCAACGCGGCGGCGAGGAGCAGGGCTGGGGATGGTATTCGCGCGCGCATGGTCATCAACCGGGCCCATGCTACGCCGAGCACGGTCTTCAGACAAGGCAGGGGACCGCTGGAATGGCGAGGATCCGGCGCGGATCAGGCGCCGCCGGCGAGGTCGGTGCCATGCATGCGGGCGAAGAGCTCCCAGTCGAAGGGCTTGGGGTGGACGGCGTGGAGGGGGATCATGCCGATCGCGGAGTCGCGGGAGGCGAGCATGCATCCCACCACGCTGTCCGGCTGCTCCACGAGGCGGCGCACGGCTTCATGGGCGAGGTGCTGCGCGATCGTTTTGTCCTCCGGGGTCGGCGGCGCGCCGCGCAGCGTGTGGCCGAGGATTGTGGCCTTGGTCGCGACCGGGAGGGAATAGGGCCCTGGTCGGGTCTCCGCATGCGGCCACCGGGTCACGGCGCGCGCCACGTAGTCCACGAGACCGTGGACGCCGCCGTCCGGGTGATGGCGATGGGGGGTGCGCTCCGCGACGATGAAGAGGTGGCTCTTGTTCGGGACCCCCAGCGAGCGCTTCAACGTGCCCAGCATGATCTGCTCGATGTAGGCGTCGGGGTCGGGATGCTCGTTGACGAGGACGCCCTCCGCGCGGGCCTGGTAGGCACAGGCCAGGGCCAGGTGGCCCGAGCCCGCTCCCATGACCTCGACGAAGAAGATGCTGCCCATGGCGGCGCTGGTGGCCTTCAAGGACTCGATGGATTGGTTCGCCAGGGCCACGGCGGAGTGAAAGCCGAGCGCCGTCGTGCCCGCAATGTTGTTGTCGATGGAGCCGGGAATGCCGACGACCTGGGTCCCGAAGGCTTCGAACATCGCCCGCGCGCCGCGGAGGCTCCCGTCGCCGCCCATCACGATCACGGCGCCGTCCTCCAGGTACGGCGCCAGGTTCCGGACGGCCACCTGCTGGACATGCTCGTCCTTGAACTCCTCGAACCGGCTGCTCCCGATCGGGCTGCTGGGATGGCTGCTGAGCATCCGCGTGCCCGTCTCGGTCACCTTCTCGATCCAGTTGTTCGCCAGCCCCAGGAATCCGTGCCGGGCGAAGAAGACCTCGAGCCCGTAGCGGTGGCCGGTCACCCACAGCTCCTTGAGCGCGGCTCCGGCGCCGGCAAAGTCGCCGCCGGAGACCAGCGCGACGAGCCGCTTGATCTGCCGCGGTCTGAGGGTCACCCGGTCCTGGCGCTCGCGCTCCGTGGCCGCCCAGGCCTCGCGCTCGACCCGCTCCCTTTCGGAGAGGCCGACGGCGGCGGAGTAGCCGGAGAGCTGCCCGTGCTCATACGTCAGGAGCACGACATTGTCCTGTCCCTCCTTGTACTCGCCGTACTCGGCGAAGGCCTCACGGAACGGGCGCGCATCGAGATAGATGATCAAGGCTCGCAGCGTCGAGCTGTGCGTGTAGAGGCACGCGACACGCCCCTCGTGCTCGCGGGCCACCTGGTGGAGGCCATCCACGACCTGCGCGTAGACGTCGAAAAATGAGTTGCCGCCCGGGTAGCAATAGAGCGGATGTTTGAGCAGGCGCTTCGCGGTCTTGCCGTCCACGCCAAAGGCGCGGGCCGCGTCCTCCGCCTCACGCTGCTTCTCCATCCCCGTGACCCAGCCGAAGTCCTGGGAGTCCAATGCGGGGGAGGCGACCGGCGCGCGCGCGGGCGACTGTCCCGACATGACGGCCCCCATCACGCGCGTCAGCAGCTCGGTGGTGTTCGGGCTGTGGCTGACGAGGTGCACGAACTGGCGGGGATCGAGGTAGTTTTCGACCTGAAGGTACTGCAGTTGCTGGCCCACGACGCCGAGCATGCGGGCCAGGGCCTGGCCCACGGCATCGGCCCGCGTCACGCCACGGTCGGGATCGAGCATGTTCGCCAGCCGGCAGCCCACGCGGTGCGTCTTGCTCTCGACCCGGGAGATGCCGTGCCGCATCGCGAACAGGATCGTGCGGCCGGTGAGATCGCGGGGCAGCAGCCAAAAGCGGTCATCGCCCAGATCGAGCACGATCCGGCCCTCGGCGAGCTGCGGCGTCAGGTGCGCGCGCGGGACGATGGCCGCCGGGCGGCGAAGCGTCGGCTTTTGCACATGGCCGATCGGTGCGCGGTAGAGCGGCGCCAGCTCGTCCTGCGCGAGGAGCTTGTTCCAGGCCGCAAAAAAGATCAGCTCGTCCCCGGCGCAGGCGTCGGCGATCACGGCGCTTCTGGCCGTCCGATAGGCCTCGGCTCCGGGGAATCCCGCCTGGGCCCGGCGGACGAGGGCGCGGAGCGCCTCCATCGCGGGCTCGACCTTTCGGGCGCGGTCCGAAATCTCGGGCGGCGCCGGAGGCAGGGTGATCTTGTCGCCCGCTTCGCGGTGGAGGAGAGCCTCGCCGTACGCGAGCAGGCCCTCGACGGTCACGAACCCAAGTTGCTCGACGTCACTCGGCATGGCGGTGCTCTGCGTTCTTCTACCGTCAAGCTAGGGAATGTGCAACATATTCCCTTCCCTCTCCCCTGGGGGGAGAGGGCTAGGGTGAGGGGGAACAGTGGCGCCATGGCCGGACGCACGAAGGGGGCGCTTGGACAGCGCCCCCTTCAGTACCCGTGTGTCCAGGGATGGGTGATTAGAAGCGGCTGCGACCGCGTGATTCGCCGCCACGGCCGCCGAAACGGCCTCCACCACCACCGCCGCCGCCGGAGCGCGCTTCCTGAGGCTTCGCCTCGTTGACCGTCAGCGTGCGGCCACCCATCTGGGTGCCGTTCACCGCCGCGATCGCGGCATTGGCCTCCTCGGACGTGGACATTTCGACGAACCCGAAGCCCCGGGACTGCCCGGTAAACTTGTCCGTGATCACACGCGCCGACTCAACGGTGCCGTGCTGGGCGAACAAGTCCTGCAACTCCGTCTCCGTTGCCGAATACGGCAACCCACCGACATACAACTTCGAACCCATGGGGGTTCCTCCTTCTGAGAAATGATATTGTCTTAGACACGAGAACTGTACATTTGAAGGGAAGGAACGGGCCGAAGACTCGCACAGTGAGGCGGCTTGGGTTGACTTCCGATCAGATTCCCGGACAAAACAACATCAGTGTTAGGCCCCGCCGTTTCAGTCCTCGCCACCGGGCCTGGCATGACGAAGTAGCGTAAACATATCAGACGCGGGGCTGAAAAGCAACAGACTGATGTGACCGGCGCCACCTCCCTCCCTTTGCCCGGTTTTCCCCTGACCCCCTTCCCCGATGCGGAGCATCCCTGAGGGGGAATCAGGGGAATCCCCAGGTTGATCTTCCACTCACTTTGATGGATAAAGATAGGCTGACTGATGCCCGGGTCCACGGACCTGTGGTGTAAGGCCCATCGAGTTGACGAGAGAGTGGTCACAGACCTGATAGATAGAGGGGGCTCCTATGCATGTCCGTTTGGGGGGGACGATCCTTTTATTGCTCGCAATCGGGATGGTACTCGGCTGCACGGCGGGAGGGGCAACGCTCGAGAAGAAAACCTCGGGTGAGCACGTTGAGGCACCAGAGCAGGCGGCGCCGCTGTTCGACAATCTTGGAAGTTACCACCATCCCATTACCACGAAGGCGCCGCTCGCGCAGCGGTACTTCGACCAGGGCCTGATCTTTATCTATGGGTTCAATCACGCCGAGGCGATCCGGTCGTTTCGCGAGGCGATCCGGCACGATCCGCAATGCGCGATGTGCTACTGGGGCGTGGCCAACGCCCTGGGGCCGAATATCAATGCGCCCATGGCCGACGAGGCCGTGCCGGAAGCCTATGAGGCCCTGCAGCGCGCGCGGGAGCTCGCGCCGCAAGCCAGTGAGGCGGAACGCGCCTATATCGAGGCGCTGTCGACCCGCTATGTCGAGAAACCGGTTGCCGATCGGCACGCGCTCGACGTCGCCTATGCCGCAGCGATGCGGAAGCTCGCCCACCGCGACCCCGAGGATCTCGACGCCGCCACGTTGTTCGCCGAAGCCCTCATGGACACGATGCCGTGGCAGTACTGGACGGCGGAAGGGAAGCCCAGGCCGGGCACGGAGGAGATCGTCACGACGCTCGAGTACGTGTTGGAGCGAAACCCGGAGCACCCCGGCGCCAACCACTTCTACATCCATGCGGTGGAGGCCGCCTACCCCGAGAAGGGCCTGGCGGTTGCGGACCGGCTGGGAACCCTCGTTCCGGCTGTGGGGCATCTGGTCCACATGCCGGCGCACATCTATCTCCGCGTGGGGTTGTACGACAAGGCGTCCCGTGCCAACGAGCGCGCCGCCAAGGCCGACGAATCCTACTTCGAGCAGAGCATGGCCCAGGGCCTCTATCCCGCCATGTACTATCCCCACAACGTCCACTTTCTCTGGTACAGCGCGACCCTCGAAGGGCGGGACGCCGTGGCCATCGACGCGGCTCGGAAGCTGGTGAGGATCGTGGGCCCGGACCAGGTCCGCACCACCCCGGGCCTGGAGCTGTTCCTCCCGACGCCGTTGTTCGCCTTGACGCAGTTCGGGCGGTGGGACCAGGTGCTTCAGGAGCCGCAACCGGCTCCTGAGCTCCAGTTCCACCTGGCCATGTGGCACTACGCCAGAGGGACGGCCTTCGCCGCGAAGGGAGGGCGCGCGGAGGCCGAAGGTGAGCTGGCGAGCCTCAGGGGGCTTTCATCCAGCAGCAAGATCCAGGCGCTCGAGACAGGGGCGGTTGCCTTCCCGGCGACGCGGCTGGTGCAGATTGCCGCGCAGACCCTCGCCGGCGAGCTGGCGCGGCGGGGCGGCCGGCACGAGGACGCCATCCGCCACCTGCAGATGGCTGTGAACGTTCAGGACAGCCTCCCCTATATGGAGCCTCCCTACTGGTATGTGCCGGTGCGCCTGTTTCTCGGGGATGCGCTGCTCGAGGCCGGGCGTCCGGCCGAGGCGGAGCTGGTCTATGAAGAGGACCTCAGGCGCAACCCGCGCAACGGCTGGGCGCTCTTCGGCCTCCGGCAAAGCCTGCAGGCGCAAGGGAAACAGGAGGAAGCGGCGGAGGTGCAGGACCGCTTGCAGAAGGCCTGGGCCCGCGCCACGGTGACGCTGACCGCCTCACGCTTCTGAGCTAGACCCCTTTGTTTTCCCAGAGCGACCGGGTCAGTCGTCGACGGCGGACTTTGCCATGGGCGATTGCACGGTGCCAACCGCCTTCACCCCGGCGCCGTGCTCGTACACCAGATGACCCCCAAAATACCCGGTGGCGGAGAGGGTGCCGGCGCCGATGACCGCGCCGATCAGGTAGACCGCAAGGGTGACGGTGGCAAACCGGTTGCGCAGGACGAGTCGATAGGCGAGGAGCGCCCCGAAGATGCCGAGGGTCAGGAAGGCCAGGGTTTCGTGCGTCTCGATCAGCGATTTCGCGACCCCCGCCTTTTCCGCCGCTTCCTCGGCGAAGGTTCCCGCCACGGCGGCGGAAGCGCCCCCGAGCAGCCCGAGGATGAGGAGCCAGAGGCCTCCCTCGCGCATGGCTTCCCGCTTCGTGACCGCGCCGGTGGCGTCAAACAGGACACTGGTGAGCAGCAAGGCAATGGGGAAGTGCACCAGGATGGGGTGAAGCGGCAGATCCATGAGACATCCTCGTAGGGTGAAAGACGGGGCCCGAGATACTCGGATAAGAGGATATGCCAAGACTCCCCTAAGAGGCCACGAAAGATGAATTTTCGACAGCGATGCGGTAATTCTCAGCACTTCAGGCTGGTGGAGGGTGATGCCCGTGCTGCCTGTGCACCAGCGCATGGCCGCGACCGCGCGAAGTCAGCCAGCGGTTCACCGGAAAAGCCGCAACCCAGGCGATGACGAGCGGATCCGCCCTGATGGTGACCCGAACCCAGGAACGTGCGGCAGCGCTCAGTCGTGGCGACGGGTAGTCGTGTCCCCGTCGGATCTCCGCACGACCAACACGGACGAAGGCGCGCGCCTGGTGACCTTGTGGGAGTCGCTGCCGAGGAAGAATCGTCGAAGCCCCGTCAGTCCGCGTGATCCGACGACGACCAGATCGGGACGCGCCTGTTCGCAGGCCTTGAGAATTTGGTCGGCCGGATGGCCGACTAGGAGCGATTCGCGTACCTGCCAGCCCCGTTGCCGGAACTCTTGACCGATCTCGCCGAGCATTTTCACTCCGCTCTCCTTGCGCAAGCGCAGGAGGTCCTGCCCAATGCGCGTTAATTCGTCGCGAGTCGCGGAGAGTTCGCGTGAGGTCACGTGCTCGTAGTTCTGCTCGACGACGTGAACCACCGTCAGACTCGATGACGCCGAAAAGGGGAGCGTCCCCAGAAACTCTCTCGCGGCCTGCGCATCCTGGGAGCCATCCGTGGCCAAGAGCACATGGAGTCCCTTTTGTTTCTTGGCTCGTCTGCCCACCTGCGGTCTGACGAGCAAGACCGAACAAGGCGCTTCGCCCAGCACCCACTCACTCACGCTACCCAGTAAAAATCTTTTCACCTTCGACAAGCCCCGTGTTCCCAGCACGACCAAGTCGATGTGCTCCGTTTCGATAAACTTCAAAATTTCAGCGCCGGGGAGTCCATCCCGCATCGCGTGGGTCACGGTCAAGCCCGGGTGCTGCAACAGCCCCTTGTATTTGGCGAGGAACTGTTGCGCTTTTGTCCGCAAGTTGACGCGGGTTGTCGCGAGTCGTTGCTCGAGATCCGCGATGTCATAGACTTGCGACAAGATCGTCAGCTCCGGCGTCTCGGCCACATGCAGCAGAAACACGGTCGACTCCGGGGGAAGAGGGAAGTCTTTGAGGAACTTTGCCGAGGTCTGCGAGTGGCTTGACTGATCGACTGCAAGTAGGACTTTCATGTGGCTCCTTGGAATAAGATGACGCGCCCCAGCGACCGGACGGTGATCGTTGGTCGCGTTAAACTTGCAGAGTCTTCCGTTGGGTCGTCAACTACCTCTACTAATAGCCGAGATGCTGGATATGCACAAGAGCCTTCTGAGACTCGTTCGGCACTGCTCGTCTCGGTATATGTGGCACGCGCTCGCCCGGGGCTTCGGTGGTCTATCCCGGTAAACTGTCCCGCCTATGGTCCCAAGGCGAGCGGTGAGTCGGGTCTGTGCCGTCTCGGAAGGGGAGTGAGCCCGGGTCACCCCGGTCGTTCCTGCTTCCACGTGCGGAAGCGGCGGAGGAGCTCGTCCTGGATGGCGGGGGGCGGGGGCTCGCTGGGCAGGCGGCCCAGCGTACGAATGGTCTGCTTCATGTGCTGCAGATAGTGTCGGCAGCCCCGGCACAATCCCAGATGGAGCTGGAATCGCACACGGGTCCACAGCGACATACTGCCGTCCAGATAGTCCGTCAGCAGCTCGACGAACTCCTTGCAGGTCAGCCTGCCGGCGAGAAAATCGAGGGCGTAGATGCGGATCTCTTCACGGGTCACGCCGCGGTCGTTCCTCCCTCGAGATAGCGCTCCAGCGCCCGCCGCACTCTCGAGCGAGCCCGGTGGAGCAGGACGCGCTGATTCGTCTCGGTGATGTCGAGAATAGCGCAGATGTCTTTGGAATCCAAGCCCTCCACGTCCCGCATGATGAGCACTTGCCGGAGGTTGCGCGGCAAGGCCTCGATGGCCTCTTCCAGCCAGGCCGTCGCTTCCTGGGAGAGGAGCACCCGCTCCGGCGTGCGCTCGTCCCAGGGCTGCGGGTAGGTGGACCAGTAGTCCGCCCAGTGTCCCTGGGACCGGAAGTGCGATGGATCCACCGCCGGCTCATCCGGTTCGTCATCGAGGGGGGCCATGTCGGAAAACGTCACATGCCGGCTCTCCCGGACGCCGCGGGTCTTCGCCTTGTTGGTGAGGATGCGAAAGACCCAGGTCCTGAACGAGGAGCGGCCTTCGAACCGATCCACGCCTTCGAGGACCCCCAACCAGGTCTCCTGCACGACCTCCTCCGCTGTCTCGCGGTCGGCCACGTGGGCCAATGCCAGCCGCAGGAGCGAGCCATGGTACCGATCCACCAGCCAGGTGAAAGCCGACTCCTCCCCCCGGCGTAGACGCTCGACCAGGTCCAGATCCTCGCTCGTCGTCTGGAGTAGCGACGGCTGCTTCTGGGCCTGCCTTTCGTCACCGTCGATCGACGGGCGGCTCCTGCCCGCCGGACACGGCTCGGCTGAGGGCGTCAAATTCTGTATCTCGGCAAGCATCACCGCGCTCGCGTGTGCCTGGCTCATCTGTGGTCTCCTCCCTCCAGCAGGTCCGCGATGAAGGCGGGGCAGTGGATGACACGAAGGTGGCCGTTGGACAACCGCCGGAGCAGCGCCAGGCCCTCCGCGTCGACAAAGGACACGTGACCGCAATCGAGGAGGATCCGCTTCCGGCCGCGCCGCAAGCGTCCGCACTCCCGCTCCAGCAGCCCCACCCAGGCGTCGTGGATGCGCCCCTCCAGCTTCAAGGTGACGGTGGCATCGTCGTTCTGGATCAAGGTGATGCGAAGCATCGTGAAGGAGCCCTCCTGATGGTGTCGACTCTGAGCGTGTCTCTACGGCAAGGGGCGTGCCGGGGCGGGGCGGGGAAGTGGCAGCGAGGGAACCTGTTGATGTACAGAGGAGTTCTCGAGATGACCGGGTTCGCGCCGAGGTGCGGCCGGCGGGGCACGAGTCCCAGCATATTGGGACGGTCACCAGATGTTGGGAAACGGAAGGGGCGGCTACTTCTGGCGGTGGATGCCCAGTTTCTTCATCCGGGCTTCGAGCGTGGTGGGCTTGAGGCCGAGGAGCTGGGCGGCGCCCCTCTCGCCGCTCACACGCCATCCGGTGACCGCGAGCACCTCGAGGATGTGCCTGCGCTCCAGCTCCTCCAGGGTGGGCACGGATGACCGGTTTGGCGC
Organism: Nitrospiraceae bacterium; assembly: GCA_041629275.1. Taxonomy (GTDB): domain Bacteria; phylum Nitrospirota; class Nitrospiria; order Nitrospirales; family Nitrospiraceae; genus JBFGRM01. The sequence goes on along the minus strand of JBFKNO010000025.1, from coordinate 7,247 downwards.
CGCCCGGTGGCGTGGCAGCCAGTCTCCTAGGTCGAGCTCCTTGCCCTGGGTGAGGATGACGGCCCGTTCGATGACGTTCTCCAGCTCGCGGATGTTGCCGGGCCAGGGATAGGCCTGCAGCGTGTCGAGGACGGGCTTGGGGACCGTCTCGATCTTCTTGCCCAGCTTCGCGCTGTAGCGGCTGGTGAAGTACTTGACCAGCAGCGGGATGTCCTCCTGCCGGTCCCGCAGCGGCGGCAAATGGATGGGAAACACATTGAGCCGGTAGTACAGGTCCGAGCGGAAGGTCCCGTCCTCGATGGATTGCTCCAGGTTCCGGTTCGTCGCCGCGATCAGCCGGACGTTGACCTTGAGCGTTCTGGGGTTGCCCAAACGCTCGAACTCGCCCTCCTGGAGGACGCGCAGGAGCTTCGGCTGGAGGTCAGGGGGAAGCTCGCCGATCTCGTCGAGGAACAGGGTCGCGCCGTCGGCCAGCTCGAAGCGGCCCACCTTGCGCGTGAGCGCGCCCGTGAACGCGCCCCGCTCGTGGCCGAACAGCTCGCTTTCGATCAGGCCGGCGGGAATGGCGGCGCAGTTGACCTTGACCAACACCCCCTTCTTCCGCCCGCTGAGGTTGTGAATCGCCCTGGCGATGAGCTCCTTCCCGGTCCCGGTCTCGCCGGCGATCAGGACCGTACTGTCGGTCGCGGCGACCTGCTGCACCGATTTCAGGACGCGCTTGAGCGCGGCAGCGGAGCCGATGATCTCCTCGAAGTTGTGCTCGACTTTGATCTCCTCGCGCAGGTAGACGTTCTCCACGGCCAGCCGATCACGCAACCGTTGGACTTCCTCATGGGCGAGGCAGTCGTCCACGGCGACCGAGACCGCATCCACCACGTGCTCGAGCAGCTCCCGGTTCACCGGGGCATAGGCGCCCGGCTGCACGGCCATGAAGAACAGCGCGCCCCGGCACCGCTCGCCGCTGGCCAGTGGCATCGCGCAGAGGGACTCCACGCCGTGGCTCGCCATCACGTCGAACGTGACCGGAAAGCGCTCCCGCAGCTCGTCGCGGGCGGCGGCGATCACCCACTGCCGATGCTGGATGACCCAGTCGCAGGCCGTCCCCGGAGCCGGTAGGATCGTGGGATGGGTCGGCCCCGGATCCTCGCCGCGTGAGGCCAGGATGTGCCCCTGCAGCCTCTCCCCCTCGATCGGCAGCTCGATGCCGAAGTGATCCGCGGGCACCAGCGTCCTCAAAGAGGAGGCCAGGGCTCCGAAGAGCTCGTCGCGGTTCAAGTGGCGTCCGATCGCGCGGTTCATGTCGAGCAGCGCAGCGAGCTCCTGGTTCAGGCGCCGGATGGCTTCGTCTGCGCGCTGCCGTTCGATCTCGGCGCCGGCGCGCATGGCGAATGTTTCCATCACCGCGAGCCGCAACGAATCCTCGCGCATGGGCCGGTCGTCAATTACGACGAGGTGGCCGACGATGCGCCGGGCCGAATCGAGCACCGGAACGCCGTGATAGCTGTCGGCCTGCAACGAGACCAGGCCGGCGTCTGTTGGGAAGAGCTGCTGCAGCCGTTCCGGGTGAAAACAGGCCCGGCCCGAGACGACCTCGAGGCAGGGCGTGCCCGCCAGGTCGTAGTCGAAGTTCTCGCCGAACGCGCCGTCCCTCCAGAACGCGAGCGACCGCGCCCGATCGTTCGGCAGGCACTCCGCCACGAAGGCATATCGCAGATGGAGCGCGGTGGCCAGGTGACGGACGAGCGCGCGAAAAAACTCTTCCCCGGTCACCGCGGCCGTGCCCTCCGTCACGGCGCGAACCAACTGTTCGGTACGCTTCAACTCCGTCACGTCGCGCGACAGAGCGAGGAGCTTTTCGGGCTTGCCCTCCGCGTCCTTGATCGGCGTGACCACGACGTCCCACCACATCGGTCTCGCGGTGATCGTCGTGGGGAAATATCCGATAAACCGCCCGAGGCGGCCCCGTGACGCCTCCTCGATGGCGCGCCTGGCTTGCTCGCGGTCCTCGCCCCGCCAGAAGTCGATCCATGATGTATTGAGCACCGGCTCGAGGTCGCAGATCTCGAGCGCCGCCATGCCCCCGGCGTTCACGTAGAGGAGGCGACCCTCGAGGTCGAGGATCTTGATGCAATCCCGGCTGCCCTCGATGATCCGGCTCTTGAAGTCGTCGCTGGTCCTCAGCGCCTCTGCGGCGGCCTTCGTCTCTTCGGCCGCCTGCTCCAGGTCTCGACGGCCCCGCCGGAGCTCCAAGTGGAAGACGACCTGTCGGCCCAGGGCCCTGAGCGCCTCGATCTGGGTGGGGGAGAGGTCACGAGGCTCGTGGTCCATGACGCACAATGTCCCGAGGGCCTGCCCGTCGCCGTTGATCAGCGGTATGCCGGCGTAAAACTTGATGTGCGGGAGGCCGGTGACGAACGGATAGTCGGAGAACCGTTCGTCACGCGAGGCGTCCCGGACCATGAGGAGATCGGACTGCTGGATGGTGTGCGCGCAGAACGCAACGCCACGGGGACTGTGCGAGGTTTCGAGGCCGATGCGGGCCTTGAACCACTGGCGGCCCGCGTCGAGAAAGGCGATCAGCGCGATCGGCGTCGCGCAGAGCTGGGAGGCCAGCCGTGCGAGGTTGTCGAAAGCCGGCTCGGGGGTCGTGTCGAGGATGTCGTACTGCAGGAGCGCGGCGACTCGGTTTTCCTCGTTGTCTGACACAGGCGCTAGTATCATCAACGCCCTGCCTTGAAAACCTGACCGCCGCCGCGCGGACGCGCGACGATGCCCGTGGATGGTGACGATCGGCCGTGATTATGGCATGCCGACCGGCCCGATACAAGCGCCCGCCCGGGGCCCTGTAAGCCCGAAGCCTTAGGCACTTCGTTGTGAGCGAGCGCGAAATCTCGCGAGGAGTTCGGCCCGGACGGCTGGAGGCGCCGGCCTGCGGGGCAGTCTCGTGAGCACGTCAAGAGTCTGAACCATCCGGAGGAGCGACAGCCGGCACGCCGCGCAAACCTGCAGGTGAACCCGGGCCTGCAGGCGCTCGTCGAGCTCCAGGCTCCCTTCGAGATAATCGGTGATTGCTGCGGTGAAGTCTGCACAGGTCATGCGGCTGTCCATCCCGCGGGGCACCTCACCCGCCCTTCGGAATGGAGATGATCGGCGCTCGGGTCGTCGACACGTCCGTCACGGTCATTTGGAACAGGTTGGACAACACCGTGAACGCCTCCTGGTTCCAGCTCGGGACCATGCCCTCGGTGATCGGAAACTTTCTGATCGTGTAATGCTTGCCTTCGAACGGCACCGAGAACTCGGCGTCCGCCGGCTCGCTGTCCGACTCGTCGATCTCGAGCGTCCGGGCCGGATTCCTGGGCACGACCTCCGTCCTGGGATCTCGCTCGACGGGAAATTCGGATTCCTCCGCCACCCCCCGAGCCAGGAAGGCGACGATGGCATTGAAGCTGCGGAGCAGGAGATAGCCTCGCAAGGGGTAGTCCCCACCCGGGCCGTCCGGACGGAGGTCCACGAACACGCGGTCGAGCGGAAACCGCTCGATCTCCTCGTTGAGCCGCCGCCGTGCGTCCTCAGCGAGCCCATGAATGTCGTAGTTCGTGATCGTGAGCCGCCCCGTGATTCTTCGGCTGAGCACGGCCGGCTGCGCCGGCGCCGCCGGCGGGACCCACCGGTATCCTTTCTCGATCGCCGCCACGGCCTCCGCGGGAGTGAGCGCCCGATCCAATGCCACCGGATAGCGTTCTTCGTACATGATCGGCGCGATCCGGAGCTTCCCGGCGGCGTGCAAGGCCGAGAGGTGGAGGAGGCGGCGGCGGAACTCTGTGTACTCCTCCCTGCGCGCAGGCCTGTTGAGGACGGTCCTCGGCTCGCTGTCTCCTTGGATCGTGATCCCGTGCGCCATGAGCCGGAGGACCATGCCGAGGTCGAAGCCTTGCCTGGTCAGAAAACTGAAGTGGGACTCATCCAGGGGCCGCAGGATTCTCTTCGTGAACTCCTCCCCGGCGATGGGGATGATCGTCACGGTCGGGTTTTCCGCGACCTCGGTCGTGTACAGGAGGTCGACCGGGGCGTTGTCGGCGTCCGGGCCCAAGCCACCCACGCGCCCGAGGATCCCGGCGCTGACACGAAAGTCGAACGTAGCCGCGACGCTGGACACCGCGGTGAAATGGACCGGCCGGTAATGCCGTGCTCGCGCGATATTCAGCAAAAGGAGCTCGGCCTCGACCCGGCTGACCGTGCGATCGTACTCCAGCACCGCCCGGTGCATGGCGATCGGTGACAGGCACCCGCTCAACAGCAGGACCGCCGCCGCGAGCCCCGGGAAGACCGCTCTTCCACCCATCCCTACCTCGCTCCGCTTGCCTCGCGCCTCTTGCCTATTCCTTCGAGACGTCCACGTAGACCTTGATCGCGCCCCTTTCTTGGGTCAGCAGGCGCATCATCGCCTGGTAGTTGTCGAGCCCCTCCACCGGGTGCGTGAGGAGCTTGGATAGCCACCCTGGATACTCCAGCTCCGCCCGGGACAGGTCGTAGACGCCCGCCTCGAAATAGTCGCGGTTCGCGTTCACCGTGCCGACCATCACCTTGTTCCCCAACACGAAGCCGAGGTTGATCATATCCGCCGGCACCTGGATGTTGCGTCCGCCGCCGGTGACGCTGGAGAGGATCAGCGCGCCGTTCTTTCCCAGGCGCTCCATGGCCTCGAACACGATGGGGGCGTAGCCGGTCGCCTCAAAGATGAGATCAAAGGGGCCGTAGGCCTGGGCGCCGTCCGCCAGCGACATCTCCTTGGTGCTCACGTAGCGGACTCCGATCTCGCCCAAGAGGTCCGAGTTCCGATAGGGTGGCGGGGTGAGCCCGAAGCTCGTGACCTGGAGCCCCCGCATCCGCAGCGACAGCGCAGCCAACAACCCGATGGTCCCGGCGCCCAGGACCGCGGCGCGCCTGGGCCGCCAGATTTTCAATCGGCGCTGCGCCTCGTAGGCTTGAATGATGCCTTTTTCAATGACCGAGGTCGGCTCGAGCAAGACGCCCACATGCCGAAGCCCTTGGGGCACCTTGACCAGATATTCGGGATCCTCGACGAAGTATTCCGTCAGGTAGCCGTGCCGCAGGTTGATCCCGCGCTCGTAATACGTTGTCTCCGTGGTCATGTCGTACTGGCCGATCGTGTCATAGAAGCTCGTGCCGGGGCGGCGGACGGTGGGCACGACGTAATCGCCGGGGGCCACTTCCGTCACGTTGGAGCCGGTCTCGACGACACGGCCCAGGCATTCATGCCCGATGACCAGGAAGTCATAGCCCTCGGGGGCCTGCCCGTACTCGGCCGCGTTGATCTCCTTGTCCGTGCCGTCCACCCCGACGCGGTGGACCTTGACGAGGACGCCGCGTCCGTGGGGCACGTCGTCGATCGAGGGCTTGGGGAGCTCCGCCAGGTGGATGGAATCGGCTTTTCCGGGGACGACGGCGATGGCTTTCATGGGTTGTCTCTCCTCTTGGCTTGGGGGCGGCAGGGACCGCGCTCTCTCCATAGTCTCCCCGGCGGCGCCACCATTACAGCCGGGATCGGCCGAAGTGATTGTAAGGTTTGGCTCCGTCGCGAGACGGTTGAGGAGCAGGCGGCGGGCCTCCGAGGCCACCGGCGTCTTGCGTTCGCGGACAGGAGGTAGACGGATGATGGCAGGAACGTGGATAGCGCGCGCCCCCTTCGGTCTCGCCCTGTTGCTCGTCGGGCTCCTCTGCGCCCCGGCGTCGATGGCGGGTGAGTTCTACGAGCGGGACGGGGCCGCGATCAGGGGATACGATCCGGTCGCCTATTTCACCGAGCGGAAACCAGTCAAGGGCTCGGCCCGGCACGCTAGCGAATACAAAGGTGCGCGGTTCCTCTTCGCCAGCCCGGCCAATCGCGATGCCTTCGACGCCGACCCGGCGCGGTTCGCGCCCCAGTACGGCGGCTTCTGCGCCTATGCCGTCTCGAAGGGCTACAAGGCCAAGAGCGACCCCGATGCCTGGAGCATCGTCGGAGGCAGGCTGTACTTGAATTACGATACGAATGTCCGTGCGCTCTGGCAGGAGGACGTTCCGGGCCATATCCAGAAGGCGGATCGCAACTGGCCGGCGGTGAGCGCCCTCACGAGGGTCGTGCAATAGGATGGCGCTGTCCCGGCGAGGTTTTCTTTCGCTCTCCCTGGGCGTGCTGGGCCTGGCGGCGTTGAGCCCTCCGCGGCTCCTTCGGGCGGGCCTCCTGGACCGGCTCTTCGGCGGTGCGGGGCGTGAGACGCCCCCGATCACGCCCAACAGGGACTTCTTCGTCACATCCTACGATGTCACGCCGCCAATCGCCCTGGATCGCTGGGCGTTGACGTTCGGTGGATCGGTGAGGCGACCGGCCAGGCTCTCGTACGACGACCTCCTCACGCGCCCGCAGACCCGGATGATCGCGACGCTGGAATGCATCGGGAATCCCGTCGGCGGCGACGCGATCGGCACGGCTGAGTGGGGGGGCGTGAGGCTCAATGCCCTGCTCGACGAGGCGGGGGTGGATCCCCAGGGGGTTGACGTCGTGCTCCGCGGGGCCGACGGCTACTCCGACAGCATCCCGGTTTCGAGAGCCATGCGGGACGAGGTCCTGGTGGCAACTCGGATGAACGGCGTGCCGCTGCCGCCCGAGCACGGCTATCCGGCCCGGCTGATCGTGCCGGGGATCTATGGCATGAAGAACGTGAAATGGCTGACGGGGATCGAGATCGTGCCGCAGGACTACCGCGGGTACTGGCAGGAGCGGGGCTGGCCGGATGACGCCTTCGTCAGGCTCTCGTCACGGATCGATCTCCCCGGCGATCGTGAGACGATCGCGCTGCCCCGCTACACGGCCAAGGGCATCGCCTTCGGCGGCCTGGCCCGGATTCCCCGGGTCGAGGTGAGCACGAACGGAGGCGCGGATTGGCAATCGGCCGCGCTGCTGCCGCCTCTGTCCCCCCATGCGTGGACCCTCTGGACCTACGACTGGGCCATTCCCGGGCCCGGGGAATACACGCTCATGGTGCGCGCCACGAACGAGGACGGCGTGGGGCAGGCGTGGCAGCCGGGCGCCCCTTCGGCCGGCACGGCCGGTGTGCATGCGATCACCGTTGCGGCCGTCGCAGGACCCTGATCTCCCTCCGTTCCTTCAGTCACCCTCATCGCATTTCTTGCAATCGAGCCGCTGCCCCAGGTGCTTGCGGCGGCCTTTCTCGGTCAGCACC
>JBFKNO010000024.1:0-17060 GCA_041629275.1 Nitrospiraceae bacterium | reverse complement strand
GGACAGCACCTGTCCTCGCGCCCTCTTGCTGTGGAGGCTTGCAGGGTGCCAGTGCTGCGGCGCACCCCATGACCCGGCCACCGGTTAGTCGGCGACTGAGGGTCCCGTCAATCCGCCGCTCACACACCAGACGCCCGCGAAAGTTTCGCTATTGTGAGGCACCCGGCCGACGGTATTCCCTATCATGCCGCCGTTAGCGGAGACGCTAAAGTAGACGACATACGGTTGGGCAAACGTCCCGACGGTGGTCCTACCTTGGGTACCCGACCAGTAGCCCCTCACACCCGTGGTGAAGAGCCCTTGAAAGGGATGGCCCTGGGGCAACAATAGCAAGCCGGTACCGTCCCCCGCACCATCGACCAAGCTCGTCAGGTCGGCGGTGGTCGGGATCCGCCACCCCATCTGCCCGTTCAGGTTCTTCCTCGCACAGTTGTCCCACGCTATGTAGAAGTTGACCGTGCCGGTATTGGGACTCTTTTCCCAGATCAACCCGGTCCTGTTGTCGCGGACGGCCATGTCGCCGTATTCGGCCAACATTTCGAAGCGTGGCTTCGGCGGCTCAGGGGTGGGCGGCGTGTCGCCGGTGTCAGCGGGAGGCGGCGTGCCACCGGTGTCACCGTTGCCGGAGCCGGAGCCCGGGAATTCGAACTTGGCATTCGCATCCCAGTCTCCCTGGTAGTAGAGATGCTTTTGCTCATGCACCCACTTCCACCAGTGGTACTTCTGCTCGTGCATCCAGCGCCGCCAATCGTGGTTCTGCGCCCTCAGCCAATGCTTGAACTGTTTCTTCTCGCTGCGGTCGGTTCTCCTGTAGTTTGTCGCATCGGCGGGCACCGCAACGAGCACCAGCATGGCGGCAGCGAGGAGAGCGCCGAAAACTGTCACTAATCTCTTCTTGAGCATCTCCCAAACCTCCTGTTCAGAATTGCGCGTAACGCGACTGCGAGTGCACCAAGAGTGAGCAATGCGAGTGCCAAAACCCTTCGCAGCCAGAACCCCTTGGGAAAGCAGCGACTTCGACGAGCCGGGGCGGATTTTTGTCAGCATCCGCAACACGCGAGGGCGGAAAATTGTTGGACGTGAGGAAAAATTTCGTTGCAAGCGCGGCCCGTCAAAAGTGGTACGTATATATACTAAAGTTTAGTGGACCTTGATTCATGGAGTCCGGAGTCAATTTGGGCGGTCAAGGAAGTGTGGCGGGGGGCGTCGGCTGCGCGGGCGTCGTCAATCCAAGCTGCTTGAGCAACTCCGAGGCCAGCTCGCGCACGTCGGCGGCGGGATCTTGCAGGGCGCGGGTCAGGGGCTGCACGGCGGCACCCTCGCCACGAAAGGCGAGCAGCGTCAACGCGCGCGACCGCATGAGCGGATCGCGTTCCGTCTCCGCGATCTGCGACAGTGGCCCGACCGGAATGGGCCCGAGCGTGTCTTCGAGGATCTCCATGGCCTTTGCACGCACCCGGGCGTCCTGATCCTCCAGCGCGCGCGCGAGAGCCGGCAGCAGCTCGTCCTCGTCGGCCAGGTCGCTCATCTCCTCCAAACGCAGCAGGGGGTTATCGAGCTTCGGGCCGTTGACGGCCCCGGCCGGTGCCGGAGCCCTCGGCTCCTCTGCCGCCCCGCCCAGCTTCATCCACTCACTGCCTTCATTGGCACCGGAGCCCGGCCTCGAGAAAACAAGGATCTCACGAACGGAGGATAGTCCTGCCTCCGTCCTCTCCCGGTATAGCGAGGGGTTGTGGATGATCGCGTATTCCTTTCCCTCCAGGACCTTTCTGATGCCTTCCTCAACCGGGAGGTTCTGGAAACGGACCGTGACGAGGTCCCGGGCAACCGGCCCCTGAATCGACACGGCCAACCGCACGCGGCGGGAGATCTCCCGCATGATCGTCTCGAGAGGCGCATCCTGCACCAGCGCGGTCATGCGTCCCCCCTGAACGGTCAGCTGCCACGAGGGCGACGGCGCCGTCGTGTCCGCGACGGCCGGCAGAACACAGGCCCCTGCGAAGGAGATCGCGGCGAGGCAGCCGCTCAGCACCGCTGGTATGAATCTGTGTGACATCACCCTGATCCTTTGCCAGCCGGTCCTCCGCTTTGGGCCCGCCCGTCCGGGACGGCATCTCGGGACCCGAGTGGGCCCCTCGCGGGCTGCTCCGGGCGCGCGTAGCAGACGGACCGCCCCCTTGTGACAAGTATAGGCAATGCGAGTGCCAGGGGCTGACCCCACGAGCTCTTAGGAAGGGACTGATTTCGCAGGAAGTCCTCACGCCAGAGCGGCACGAGAGGCGGTGGGAGACCGGACAGGATCGCAATTTGTGAGTGTTCGGGCGAATATTGCGAGGACGCACCTGCGACCACCTGCCGGCGTCTGCAGGCAGATGCGATCGCCTCCCCGCCTCCTGGCCGGCTCCGTCCCACCTGCTATCACTCGCAGGCATGCCGGCATCGCGGCCTTGCAGCCGCGCGGGGACTTGGCCAGGCAGGCACGCAGGTGATGCGGGCCTGGAGCAACCAAGGTGTCTGGAATCGAGCTAGTTCGCGGTGCCGGGTGGGGAGGTATCCGCCAGCTCCGTCGGGAGGATGAGCGTCAGGAACGGGTGGTCCGCGGATTCCGCTTGTACGACCGCGCAGACCCCGCAGACCTGCGGGCTCTGCTCAGGAGGAAAGGAGAAGAGGGCGGGAAACTGGGTCACCGGGGAGACGAGCGGCGAGCGGCACAGATGAAGCCGCAGGGCCATAAGCAAGTCACGAACGCGCTGATCCTGCTCGCGATCCGTCGCCTGGTCCGACGCGGTGATCCCGAAGTCCCAGAGCGACCGGCTGATACCGACCGGGAGGGGAAGTCCCATCTCTTGGGCCTGGGGCGTGATATCGATGAGAACACCGGATTCGATGGCCTGATCCCGGGACCCGGACTGCACCGCATGCATTTCCCTCTCGGCCCGCACTTGCCGCCCTCGCGACCGCTTACCAGAACCCGTGGCCTGCCCCTGGGCCGTGTCTACAGCAGCCTCTCGGAGGACTTCCTGCGGTTCTGGCTCGCCGTCTTGTGCAAGCCTTTGAATCAGCGGCGCTTCCATCGACGGCAGGACCTTGATGATGTTGTCGTACACGGTCTGTGCCGCCGCCGACCAGTTCGGATTGGGCGGGAGTCCCCGGAAGGCCGCCTCGGCCGCCTTCTTCTCATCGTGTGTCAGGTCACGCTCTGTCATGGTGTGGTCTGATAACTCCGCCATCTTGTCGAGTCAACCCTCGTGGGCGTCAATGTTATTCTACCACGTGGCGGAAGCCGGAGAAATCAGGCGCTTGCGACCCTGGAGAGGGGCGACATTTTGCGCCTCTTCCGTCGACCGACCGGCCGGACTTGGTGCGACCACCACGTGGGCCTTCGCCTCAGCCAACGGCCCTGGGCCGCCGGCCAGACCCTCGAGCTACCTAGGTATATAACCCAAATTCCCGGAGAGGCCTATGGCCTAGATCACAGAGTTGGGGGAATACAAAACCGTGCTGGGAGGGGTGCGGATGGTCGGTGTCGACGGCGCACCTGCCCTGAGTGGGGTCAGTGGGAGAGGATGACTGGTGCGCCCGGCAGGACTTGAACCTGCGACCTGCGGGTTCGAAGCCCGACGCTCTATCCAACTGAGCTACGGGCGCACGCGCGCTATTTCAAGCATGCCGGCGAAAGCCTTGTCAAGCGAGGGACGCGGCCTGCCCTGTGCCATGGGCAAAGCACAAACGAAAAAGGGGCGCCGGTATCCAGCAACCCCTTTTTCTCATGCGTTCTTCTATGTCCGGAGTGAAAAGGACCCCGAGGTTACCAGCGGTCTCGATCGCCTCCGCCCTCGCCGCGGCCGCCTCCGCCAAACGGACGCTTCTCCTGTGGCCTGGCTTCGTTGACAACCAGCGTGCGCCCGCCCACATTAAATCCATTGAGGGCGGCGATGGCTTTCTGCGCTTCCTCTTCGGTCGCCATTTCGACGAAGCCGAAGCCGCGCGACTGGCCCGTGTAGCGGTCCGTGATCACTTTCGCCGATTGCACGGCCCCGTGCGGCGCAAAGAGCTCGCTGAGCTGCTGCTCAGTGGTGGAATAGGGTAGGCTTCCGACATACAGTTTGTTACCCACGACAAACCTCCTCCGCGGCTCTCGATATTGTCTTGAAAGGGAATAGAGGGGGGGCAGGAGGGACGAGAAGCCCAGACCGGAATGGCACCGTCCAGTCACTCACGATTCCTGGCTGACTTCCTCTCACAAGGCAACATCGATTCAGGGCCCTGCTCCGATCCGCTCTCCATCACTGGGCCCCGCAGCGATGAATTGCGCCAAAAGAATAGCACGGAGGCCGGCCTAGATCAATAACTCCGCCTTTCGCAACAGGTCCACGATGGCGTCGGCGACCTCTGCTGGAGATCGATGGTCGGTGTCGATCGGGTGATGCGCGGCATGGCGGTATTTGGGCTCGCGTTCGCGCATCACTTCCTCGATCTCCTCCACGAAGGACTTGGCGCCGGTGAGTGAGGGACGCTGGTTGTCCCCGCCGATCCGGGCGGCGATCTCGGGCACCCCCGCGATCAGCCAGAACACCACGCCATGCTTCTTCAGGACAGCCGTGTTCTCGGACCGCAGGATGATGCCGCCGCCTGTATCGATCAGGATGCCGTCCCGGGCGGCCAGGTCGCGGCAGACGTCGGACTCCAGATCTCGAAAGTAATTCCACCCGGATTGCTGGACGATGTCCGGGATCGACCGGTTCGCCCGCTTGACGATCTCCGCGTCCGTGGATACCAGCTCGCGTGAAAGCCGCTCGGCCAGCAGCTTCCCGACCGTGCTCTTGCCGGTTCCCCGGTACCCGATGAGCACGATATTCATGCGAACCGCGCCTCGAGGACCGCGCGCATCACGTCCGTAGGCGCCGACTTCCCCGTCCAGAGCTCGAACTGGTCCACCGCCTGGTTCAAAAACATCTCCAAACCCCGTATCGTCTTGCATCCCGCCTCCCGCGCTTCCCGGAGCAGTCTCGTCTCCAGGGGGTTGTACACGATATCCATGACCGCCAAGGCCCCGCGCAGCGCGTCCTTCGGGACGACGGCCTGCTCCACCTGGGGATGCATTCCGACCGGGGTGCAGTGGATGAGGACTTGCGCATCCGCCAGCGCGCCGCGGATCCCCTGCTCGTCCAAAAGCCCCTCCGCCACGGACAGCGCGGTCTTGGCCCGCAGGTCTCGCACGAGGGCGAGCCGCTCGCGCTCGTCGATCCCGAGAATCGTGAGGTTCTCCGCCTTCGCGCGGTCCGCCAGGCCGAAGGCGATCGCCCTGGCGGCGCCCCCCGAGCCCAAGAGCACCACACGCGCATGCGCGAGTGCCACGCCGGCCCCGTCGAGGGCGCGCAGGGCGCCCGAGGCGTCGGTGTTATAGCCCACGAGCTTGCCCTGATCGATGACGACCGTGTTGACCGACCCAATGTGCCGCGCCGTCGCCTCCACCTCGTCGAGCATGGGCACGATCGCCACCTTGTGGGGGATGGTCACACTGACCCCCCTGAGGTTGCCCCAGGCCCGCATTCCTGCGACCGCGCCGGCCAGATCCTCGACACGACAGGCCAGGTAGACGAAGTTGAGCCCCAGCTTCTGGAACGCGGCGTTGTGAATCGCCGGCGAGAGGGAATGCTCGACCGGATTTCCGATGACGGCGCAGAGCCGGGTCTGGGCGTTGATCTCCACCAGCTCGAACTCCTTGCGTTCTCCTTTGAGCGGCCGGCTCCCCCCCCCTCACCCTAGCCCTCTCCCCCGGTGGGGAGAGGGGAGGGAGAAGGGGATCTCACGGTCACCGGTGCGGCGAACATCCGAGCCAGCGCTCTACTCTTCAAATGGGCGGTCATGTCTTCTAATGGGCGGTCATGCCGCCGTCGATCGTGTAGACCATCCCCGTGATCCAACCCGCATCGTCGGAGGCCAGGAACAGGACGAGCTTCGCGACCTCCTCGGGCGTCCCGGGCCGCCCCAGCGGGTACGCGGAGAGCACCTGCGCCTTCCGCTCCGGGTCGCTCATGAGGCTGGCCGCCATGGGAGTATCGACGAGACCCGGGCTGACCGCGTTGCAACGGATCCCTTGCGCCGCATAGTCGATCGCGAGGCACCGGGTGAGGGCATCGAGCCCGCCCTTCGTCGCGCCGTAGGCCGCGAGCATCGGAATGCCGACTTGGCCCGCGATCGAGGACACGTTCACGATGGCGCCGCCGCCCGCCCTTAGCATCTCCGGTACCGCTGCCCGCGTCATCCGGAACACACCGGTCAGGTTCACCGCCATGAGCTGGTTCCACGTGGCATCGTCCGTCTCGTGGAGCGCCTTCCCGAACGCGCCCAGGCCGGCGTTGTTCACGAGGATGTTGAGGGACTTGAATTCCCGGACGGCCTGGCTGACCGCGGTACGGGCATGGCCATCGTCTGTCACATCGCCGGGCACGGCGAGGGCGCGCCCGCCCGCGCCGTGGATGTCCTTGACGACTCGCTCCAACTGCTCCTTGCGGCGGCCGGTGATCACCACGGCCGCCCCGGCTTGCGCAAAGGTCTTGGCGATCGCCTCCCCGATCCCCGCGCCTCCGCCGGTCACCAACGCCGTTTTTCCATCCAGTGCACGCATCACTCGTCGCGTCCCTCCTCCTCGTCGTCATACTCCTGCCCGATGTCCCCCGAATGCGCAGCCGCCGGCCTTTCGCTGCCCCCGGCCTCACCCGGCGCGGCAGCTCTTGCCGTCTCGTCCCCGACGACGCCCTGGACGCGCCGCGCCACGGTGATGAAGCCGGAGTGCGCGACCATCCGGTGGTCGGGGCGGACGCTGCGACCTTGAATGTTCCAGGTTCTGAGCAGGGTCTCGAAGCTCTGAATCTGCGCGAAGACGCCCTCCCGCTCGAGGGCCTCGACCGTCTGCATGACCTGCGGGATGGTCGGCACGTAGCTCAAATACACGCCTCCCGACCGCAAGGCCCGAGCCGCGTGCGGCACGACCTGCCAGGGCTCGGGAAGGTCCAGCACGAGGCGGTCGAACAGCGCCTCCCCCGCTCCGATCTCGATGCCCTCGTAGGCGTTGCGGAGGACGAAGGTGAGTTGGGGGGCCGCGCCCAGGTACCGCTCGATGTTCTTGAGAGCCGTCCGGGCGAAATCTTCGCGCGCCTCGTACGTGACGACCGTCCCCGCCGAACCGACGGCGCGGAGCAGGGCCAGGGTGAGCGCGCCCGATCCCGTGCCGGCTTCGAAGACGCGCGCACCGGGGTAGATGTCCGCCCAGACGGTGATCATGGCCAGATCCTTGGGATAGATCACCTGCGCGCCGCGCGGCATCTTCAGCACGTATTCGCCCAGGGTCGGCAGGACCGCCAGCATCCGGCGTCCCCTCGACAACGTCACCAGCGACCCGTCCTCGATCCCGATGAGGGCGTCGTGCGTGATCGTCTCGCCGCTCCACTGAAACAGCGCACCGGCCTTGAGCGTGAGCGCGTACTGCCGTCCTTTCCTATCGACGAGATGGATGCGATCTCCGTCCTTGAGCCTGCGCATGCGGGGCATTCTAGGTGACCGCCTGGCCCTTTGCAACCGATCGAGATCGCGGGCGCTTTCTTGACAGCCTGCCGTGCCGTCCGTATGATCTGTTTGTGCGCTGACGATCCCGTCATCTGTAATCGAGGCCTCGACCCACAAGGACGAGGAAACACCTACGAGAAACCATCCAACATCGTCTGGTCGTTCGGCGGACCCCCGAGAGGGTTGCCGCCCGGCCGTGGCTCACCGGAGGCCGCGTCTCCGCGGTCGTGCCATCACGAACGCGGCCGTGGCCACAGTGGGATGTCTCGTCCTGCTGGCCGCTTTGGCCCTCCCCGCGCACGCCGCAACCGGGCCGGTCGTGGTGGCAACCTACGAGGGGGTCATCAATCCCGTCTCCGCCGAGTACTTCGAGGATGCCCTGTTGCACGCCGAAGGCCGTGGCGCGCAGGCCCTCATCTTCAGGTTGGACACCCCTGGGGGGTTGGATACCTCCATGCGGCTGATCGTGAAGAGTATTCAGAGCGCCTCGATTCCCGTCGTCGTGTACGTCTCGCCCTCGGGAGGACGCGCGGCGTCTGCCGGCGTGTTCATCACCATGTCGGCGCCGGTCGCCGCGATGGCGCCCGGGACGAACATCGGCGCGGCGCACCCGGTGGCCATGGGCGGCGGTGAGATGGACAAGACGATGAGCGAGAAGGTGGAAAACGACGCGGTGGCCTATATCAAGTCCATCGCCGAGCAGCGCGGTCGCAATAAACAATGGGCGGAGGACGCGGTTCGCAAGAGCGTGTCCGCGACCGAGCAGGAAGCCCTCAAGCTGAAGATCATCGACCTGGTGGCGGAAGACCTCTCGGGGCTGCTCGAAACGTTGGAAGGACGTGAGGTGGCGCTGGCCGGTCGAACCGTCAGTCTGGAGACGAAAGGGGCGCCCGTCGAGGAATTCCCCATGGGCTGGCGCCTCGAGACCCTGAAGGCCCTGAGTGATCCCAACATCGCCTACATTCTCATGACCATCGGGACCATCGGCATCATCGCAGAGCTGTACAGCCCTGGCGCCATTCTGCCCGGCGTCGTGGGCGCGATCAGCTTGATCCTGGCCTTTTACTCATTCCAGTCCCTGCCCATCAACTATGCCGGCGTGATCCTGCTCATTCTCGGCATCGTCTTCTTTATTCTCGAGGCGACCGTGACGAGCTTCGGGGTGCTCGCTCTGGGCGGGGTGATCTCCATGCTGCTGGGCTCGCTCATGCTCATGAAGTCGGACGCCCCGTTCATGCAGGTGTCGCTCTCCGTGATCATCCCCGTGATCGCCCTGGCTGCCGCCTTCTCCTTCTTCGTCGTCGGCATGGGCATTCGCGCGCTCCGGGGCCGCCCGACAACGGGGGGGGAGGGCATGATCGGCCTCATCGGCATCGCCAAGAGCAAGCTGGCGCCGGAGGGCAAAGTGGTGGTGCAAGGCGAGCTGTGGGACGCGGTGAGCGAGGAGCCGCAGCGGGCCGGCGACCACGTCGAGGTGACGGGAATCGAGGGATTGAAGCTCCGGGTGCGGCCTACTTCAAGAAAGGGAGAAGTCTGAGATGAATATGATGCTGATCGCGATCGTGCTGCTGATCATGCTGATCCTCATGGGGGTCAAGGTGCTGCCCGAATACGAGCGTGCGGTCATCTTTCGATTCGGGCGGCTGGCTCGGGGCATCATCGGCGGCAGCGGCCCCGGCATCGTCGTCATCATCCCCTTTGTCGACCGCATGGTCCGCGTGAGCCTGCGGACGATCACCATGGACGTGCCTCCCCAGGACGTCATCACCAAGGACAACGTCTCGGTGAAGGTGAATGCGGTCATCTACTTCCGCGTCGTCGACCAGCAGCGTGCCATCGTGGCGGTCGAAGATTATCTCTACGCCACCTCCATGATCTCCCAGACCACCTTGAGGAGCGTCCTCGGGCAGAGCCAGCTTGACGACCTGCTGGCGAAGCGTGACGAAATCAATGCCGAGCTGCAGCGGATCATCGACCTCCAGACCGAGCCCTGGGGCATCAAGGTCACCGCCGTGGAGGTCAAGAACGTCGATCTCCCGCAGGAGATGCAGCGCGCCATCGCCAAGCAGGCCGAGGCCGAGCGAGAACGGCGCTCCAAAGTGATCAACGCGGAGGGCGAATTCCAGGCGGCCCAGCGCCTGGCCGACGCCGCCAACGTCATGAGCCAGAACACGATGGCCCTCCAGCTTCGGTATCTCCAGACCCTGGTCCAGGTCGCCGGCGACCGCAGCTCGACCATAGTCTTCCCGATCCCGCTGGACATCGTGACCCCGTTTCTGAAGGGCTTGCAGGAGCGGAGCGAGAAAACTTAGCCGCGGGCGACCAGCCCAGGACCCACGGATCAACCGGCCCGAATTGCGCTTACGCACCTTCCATCTCCTGCCATCCATCTTTATGAAAAATTAATATCGTTTAATATCAAAGACTTGGGATCTCGCCTCGAAGCTACCCCCTTGCCATTGGCATGGCCGCTCCTATCTTCTACTGACCCTTGGCCCTGTAAATTAAACGCCTGAATCCAACCCCGCGTTTCGGTCTCTAATATTACTATGGGGGGGTGGTGCCCATTGCCGCCCCGAGATAGAGTAGCCATTCTTTTTTTGAAGAAAGCAGGCGAGGTTATGAAGAAAGATCACCTGTACGAAGAGCAGCAACAGCTCGCTCGTCCCCTCAGCCCGGGACAAGAAACCGACGATGTCGAGGCCAGCGATCTGATCGAGCTCATCGAACGCGATTCAACTCGTCACGTCTCCCGCGAGCGCGTGAAGCGGCCCGCGAGCAAGACCGCCCAGGCCCAGGAGGGAGCCATCCCCTTGGAGCTGCTGTACTTCCGTTCGTTCGGTGAGCGCCCGCTCCTCACGAAGATCGAAGAGGTCGAGCTTGCCAAGAAAGTGGACATCGGAACGCGCGGAATCCGCAAGACGCTGCACGCGGCCGTACGCCTGGCGGGCCGCATGCGCAAGACCGAGGAGCTGCAAGCTGCCATCGAGGTCTTGAACGAGGTGCGCGCCTTGAGCGGATTGTCCGCCACTGCGTTGAATCGCGCGGAGGCAAGCCTTGCGGAGCTCTCGAGAGAGGCACGGGGCACGTCCCGGGTGGCCGCCTCTCGGACGAAGCAGTTCCGCCAGGCGCTGCGACAAGCCCAGCTGCACCGACGGACCCTGGAGGAGGGGAAGGACGAGCTCATCCGGCGCAACCTGCGCCTCGTCGTCGACATCGCCAAACGCTACCACGGCCGCGGGCTCGGTTTGCTCGACCTGGTGCAGGAGGGCAATATCGGACTGATGAAGGCGGCCGAACGCTATCAGTACCGCAAGGGGTTCAAATTCAGCACCTACGCGACATGGTGGGTCCGACAGGGCATCACGCGAGCGCTCGCGGATCAGTCCCGCACGATCCGGATCCCCGTGCACCTGACCGAAGCGTCGCACCGCATCACCAGGACTTCACGCCGGCTCGTCCAGCAGCTTGGTTATGTGCCCCGAACCGAAGAGGTTGCACAGGCCTTGCGCGTCCGCCCGGAGAAGATTTACGAGACTGTTCAGGCGTTTCAGGAGCCGGTCTCGATGGAGAACCCCGTGGGTGATGGGGACACGTCACTGGGCGAGCTGATTCCCGACCGCGGTGCCGTGCCTCCGGACTCCCATGTGCACCGGAGTGAACGGGACCGCGAAGTGGATCGCATTCTGTCCACGCTGACCCCTCGCGAGCAGTTGGTGATCCGTTTGCGATTCGGGATCGGGCAGGACGAACCGAGGACGCTGGAGCAGGTCGGCCAGAGCCTTTCGGTGACGCGGGAACGCATTCGGCAGATCGAGGCCAAGGCCCTGAAGAAGCTGAAGACCGTCGAGGTGCAGCGCATCTTCACCGGAATCCTGTGAGCCCGCCCTCTGCGGAACGGGCGAGGCCGTGGCCTCGCCCGTTTTTCGTTGAGATCACCTCCCCTTATTGGACTCCCCTGCTCCAGCGACGCTCATGAGCGCGAGGCGTGCCAGCCACGAAGGTGCTCCCTGCGAGCGCCTCTTGCGATACCGATACTTCTTCGTCGGCGCGGTCGCGTGTGGCCTGGCCCTGCTGTTGGGTGTCGGCCCGGCCCCGGCGGCATCCGGTGAAGCGCGCCAGCCCACGAAGCAAGGCGACATTCCCGACGTCGTGGCGGCGCTGCATCCTTCCGTCGTCACGATCCTGACGCGCGGGGTCCCCGCTCATCCGTTCCAGCATCCGTCCCCTCCGGGTTCTGGGTCCGGGGTCGTCCTCGACGCGCACGGACACATCCTCACGAACAACCACCTGGTCGCGGGAAACAAGAATGTCGTGGTGGGCCTGTCTGACGGGAGACTGACGCCAGGCCGGGTCGTGGCTCGTGATTTCCTGCTGGACCTGGCCGTGGTCAAGATCAACGCGGTCGATCTGGCTCCTGCACCGCTGGGATACTCTTCCAAGCTGCGGATCGGCGAGACCGTCATCGCGATTGGCAATCCCTTCGCCTTGAAAGGGGGCGCGACCGTGACGGTGGGGGTCGTGAGCGCGCTGGACCGGGCCATCCTGGCGCCCAACGGTGAAACCCTGTACAACTTGATCCAGACGGATGCCGCCATCAACCCCGGCAACAGCGGCGGCCCTCTCGCCGATCTCTCCGGGCGGGTCGTCGGGATCAACGTCGCCATCGCCCCGTCCGCCCAAGCCATCAGCTATGCGATCGCCATCGACGACGTATATCCCAATATCCAGTCCATGCTCGTGCGCGGGAAGGTCCTCAGACCGGATCTGGGCATGATCGTGGTGACCGTCACGCCGAGCGTCGTGGACAGCTTCGGCCTGGATGTGGAGCGCGGCGTTCTGGTCGCGCGGGTTCAGCCGGGCACGCTCGCCGCCCTCTCGGGCCTCCAGGTTGGGGACGTGATCACCGCCGTCGACAACCAGCAGATCCACAACCTCGGTGACTTCTGGCACAACTACCTGCAGCCCGCGGATCAGCGTCCGGCCCAGTTGGCGATTTACGGGGAGAAGGGAGAGTCGGTGGTCTCCTTGCCTCGCCAACCGCGGCCGGCCGTGACGCGTTAAGCGCTGCGCGTTGCTGGGTGGGCGGGACTGTGGTAGCTTTTGTGTAGGCGCCGTGTGCGGGGTTTTGACCTGCGTGCCCAACGCCCCATGCTATTGAAGACACCACCGACCCCCACCGCGCCTCTCACTCCGTGCGAGCCTCGACCATGCCGCGTTCTGCAGCCTTGATCGTGTACGACAAGCTGGACTATGCCACAGCCTGGCCGATACAGCGTTGCGTGGTCCGCGAGCGCGCGCAGGATCGATGGCCCGATACCCTGTTGCTCCTCGAACACGACCCGGTGTACACGATCGGACGCTCCGGGCAAGCGGCCCAGCAGGCCCCTCTCATCGTTCGCCCACCGCACGATCGAATTCCATGCTACCGGGTCGAACGCGGGGGTTCCGTCACGTACCACGGTCCGGGTCAGGTCGTGGGATACCCGGTGCTGCGGTTGCGCGAGTTTTGCGCCGGCCCCAAGGCCTACATGAGGTTGCTGGAAGACGTGTTGATCCGGGTCCTCGCCGACTGGGGCATCAACGCGCATCGTATCGGGGGATTGACCGGGGTCTGGGTGGGGCGCGAGCCCTCGGAAAAAATCGCGGCCATGGGCGTCCGCATTTCAGAGGGCGTGACGATGCATGGCTTCGCGCTCAACGTGGCGATGGACCTCGGCCCCTTTGATGCCATCGTCCCCTGCGGCATCCCCGGGTGCCGGGTGACCTCCATGGCCGCCGTGCTCGGGCAGCCCGTTCCGCTCGCCGAGGTACGACAGAGCGTAGGGAGCCAATTTCGCGAGGTCTTCGGCCTCGAGTGGATGCAGACTTTTGACCGCGACCCTCTCCAGCTCCTGTCCGACGGTCGATCGTCGGATGACTCGCAAGGAGAGGGCGCCCATCAGCAGGAGGGTCCCGTCTCAGCGTGCGCGTGAGCGGCTCGCTGGGCGGAACGCGCAAGCCATGGTCAACGAGCTGGATACTCCGACATTCCGTCTCGCGGTCGCGCAGTTCGACCAGGCCGCCGAGCAGATGAACCTCGACCCTGATTTGCGTGAACGCCTCAAGATGCCCGAGCGGTCCCTGATGGTCAGCCTGCCCGTCCGGATGGACTGCGGCGAGGTCAAGGTCTTCACCGGCTATCGCGTGCAGCACGACTCGGCGCGCGGTCCGTCCAAAGGCGGCATTCGCTACCATCCCGACGTCAACCTCGGGGAAGTCGCGGCGCTGGCGATGTGGATGACCTGGAAATGCGCGCTCGCGGGGCTCCCGTACGGCGGGGCCAAGGGCGGCGTGCGTGTGTCGCCGGAGAAGCTGTCCGTCCACGAATTGCAACGACTGACCCGCCGCTATGCGTCGGAGATCTTCCCGATCATCGGTCCGGACAAGGACGTGCCCGCTCCCGACGTCGGGACCAACGCCCAGGTCATGGCGTGGATCATGGACACCTACAGCATGCAGGTCGGCTACGCCGTTCCCGGCGTCGTCACCGGGAAGCCATTGTCCATCGGCGGGAGCCTCGGTCGCGAGGATGCGACCGGACGCGGCGTGGTCTACGTGACGCTCGAAGCCATGCGCCACCTCAACCTGGACATCAAGAACGCCACGGTCGCCATCCAGGGCTTCGGGAACGTGGGATCCCACACGGCGCTCATCATGAAAGATGCAGGCGCGCGGATCATCGCCGTGAGCGACCATGCGGGAGGCCTCTATGACCAGAAGGGGCTGGACGTCCACGAGCTGGTCCGGCGTTACCGTACCGACGGCCATACCAGCCTCAAGACCCTGAAGATGGGAGACTGGATCACCAACGACGAGCTGCTGGGCGTCGATTGCACGGTGTTGATACCCGCCGCCCTCTCCGAGCAGATCACGGAGAAGAACGCGAGTCGTATCCGCTGCCGCATCCTGGCGGAGGGCGCGAACGGGCCGACGACGCTCGAGGCCGACCGGATTTTGCTGGATCAGAACGTGTTCATCATCCCGGACATCCTGGCCAATGCCGGCGGCGTGATCGTGTCGTACCTCGAGTGGGTTCAGGACGTCCAGCGGTTCTTCTGGAATGCCAGCGACATCCAGGAGCGCTTGCGCGAGATCATCCAGGCGGCGTACCAGCGCACATTCGAGTTTGCCGTGACGAATAAGGTTCCCATGCGCATGGCCGCGCTCATGAGCGGGATCGAGAAGGTCGCGCAGGCCCATTGGGCACGCGGCCTCTACCCCTAAACCGTGACGAGTGAGACGTGCTTGCCCGCCGCAGCCTTTGGCAAAAGCGGGACGGGTGACGCGTCCAGAAGAGCAATTTCGTGCTGTCGGTGGTCCGTGCATTTCTTTGGCGCGTCACGCGTGACGCGTCACCTCTTCCCAGATGAAGTATTTTCTGGCCGCCATCGCCATCATCTGGTTGGCAGATGGACTGGCACTGCTCATCGCGCCACGATCCGTCATCACCCTGTTACGAGAAGGCTTGACGGCGTCCCCCAAGCTGCTTCGATGGGAAGCCGTGGCGGCAGCCTTGGGGGCCGGTTTGCTGCTGGCCTCGCCCGGACTCTGGCTGGGGTCACTCTGGGGGTTGACTGGCGCGCTCATGATGGTCAAGGGACTGTTCCTGGCGCTGGGCCCTCCCGCGCTGCGCCGAGGAGTCCTGGACTGGTGGCTCAGCCGCGAAGACGTGGACTACCGATTCTGGGGGATCGGATTGTGCACCTTGGCTGTCCTGATGTTTCACGCGCTCGTAGGGATGCCATCGAGATAATCTCATGGTTGTCGTTGGACTTCTCTCCGTCATTGGCCTGATCTGGCTGGCAGCCGGGCTCGCTCTGATCGCCGTCCCGGGGTGGTGGCGCGCCCTCATGCCGCCAATGGTGTCGTCTCCGGGCCCCCGCTTTGCCTTCACCCACGTCATGATTCTCATTGGGCTCACGCTGTTGATCGGCACCTCCTCCTTGCAGACCGTCTGGTTGTGGGTCGCCCTCGGCACGATCGCCGTCCTGAAGGGCATGTTCTTTCTGGGCGCCTCCGAAGGCCTTCGCATGAAAGTCCTGGATTGGTCGTCACGGACCCCGACCTGGGTGCACCGCATCGCGGGACTCTGCCTGGTCGGACTGGCGATGCTGCTCACCATTGAGGCCATCAGGATTGTGCGGTGAGCACAGAGGCCATCGCCTTGATCACGATTGGGGAACCGGCATGGACGACCTGACGTCGATCTGGAAAACCCATCAGCAGGCCGCGTGGCCTCACTGCTCGAGCCCGCACGAAGGCGAGCTCATGACCCTCGATACCGTCATCAGCGGGTGTATCGTGTATTATCTGGAGCATCGCGAAGGCCTTGACGGCCAGCGGGTCGAAATCCTGGAAAGCTGCCTGTCCGACCTCGAAGCTCTCTTGCCCGATTTACCCGACGAGGATTCCAGGGTCTACTTCGGTCGACTCAACGTCCTCGGGCATCGGGTCCTCAAGCCGGAGGCCGGGTGAGCCAGGCGATAAAAGCCGCGTCCATGGCCCTCGATCTGCCTCGCTCGCCTTGCAACTTGCCTGACAGCCCGCTAGAATGTTCGACATCATACGCGCGCCCCTCGGCAGGTCAGAAGAAGGAGGCTTCGATGCACATTGGGAAGTGGGCATTCATTGTCTTGCAGATTCCGGCACTCGTTCTCGTGAGCTATCTTGCCCAGGCTGAATCCTACGAGTTGACGCGAAACGACGTCATGGATCCGAAGGCGTTCTCGAGCAAAGACATCTCACTGTTCGGGGTGAGACTCGGGGACCCCGAGAACAAGGCGGTGGACATCCTCGTGAATGAGAAGATTCCGGGTGTCAAGACGGAAGTCGAGGGAACGTTTTTGCTTTTGTTGGATCAGCGGAAACCGACGGGCCCCATGGCTGGCGTCCGGGTCATGGACGGACGGGTCGATTTGATCTTTATCAACAATCGCTTTGCCTACAAGACCAGGGGCGTGTTTCGTGCAGTGCTGAACAGCCAGAATGTCGACGACATCAAGCGGTTTCTCGGGGAACCGGACTTCTGCGACATCAATGTCATGGGGGCCGCGTGTTCCTATGACGACAAGGGGTATCTCGTCAACTATCTCGGGAAGGACATCAACGTCGAGTTCACCTACCCCCAATAATGGTCTCGCCTGAGACCATTCCTCCTCCAGGCTGTCACTCCAATCGAGCGTCTGGCACCGTGCGTGCGCGGCTCGGGTGCGGCATGCCTCCGAATCTTTCTCGATCTCGCACAGCAGGGCCCCGAGCCACGGGCAGGCATGGACCGCCGAGGATGACGAGCAGGTTTATCAGATACGGGACGAAGTGCAAGGCACAGGAGCCCGGTTCTCGATGTAGCTGCCCCTCGACTGGGCTCGGCCCGCGGCGAGCTCGGCCGAGCCGGGCCCTGAGCTTGTCGAAGGGGCAGCATCTCATGCCGCCAGTGCTGGCGCCATAAG
>JBFKNO010000023.1:0-17705 GCA_041629275.1 Nitrospiraceae bacterium | reverse complement strand
GGTCGCGGAAATTGACAGAACCGCTGCCGTGGGCCTGTGCACCCCCCTGCACGATGAGAATCCGGCACTCCATAGCTGCCCCATCCTTATGGCGCCGGGGATGCACCGATGCTGCCCACGGGCAGCATAAGATGCTGCGGCTACAAGGGTAGGTGTCTGGTGTAGCGGCGCCATCTGATGGCGCCATCCTGCTGGCCCGGCCGGGCAGGCCAGCTTTCTACTTACGGCGGCGTGGCAGTTGTGCCCGTCGCTCTGTCACCGGCGCGGCGTCCAGGAATGATTTCAAATTATTTTACAGGCGCTTCAGGCGCATATCCCCATGTTATAAACAGACCTATCCACAGGCGAAGGCCTTGATTTATACATGGGTTGAGTACTTTTCCTAGAAAAACTGCCGCTTTCAAGTTATAATGCGCTGATCCGGCTAGAGGATAGGAGCCTTGCTGGCTGAGGGGCAGGGCGAAGAAGGGTTGCGCATGGAACGTCGAGCCGCGAGCCACACCGAAGAAGAGGAAATGAACCAGCGCCGGCGGCTGCTGAACTTGGCCCGCAAGGGGGACGCAAAGGCCATCAGCCGTCTGTTCGAGTTATACCAGGTTCGCGTCTACAGCGGGGACAACCTCAAGAAAGTCGGGCGGCTCCCCTTCGCGCCTCCGAAGCTGCAGGGAGCGGATCGAGACGGCAAGCGCAACCATCACGCCCGGCGAAAAGCGGAGCTGACGCGCCGTCGCCTTGCGGCCAGGCAGGCCGCACGGAAGGTCGCACAGCGAAAACGCGCCAAGGCCACCCACGCCAAGTCGGGACGCAAAGCCGCCCCGCGGGCGCATCGCTGACTCCCGGCCCACCAGGCTTCCACCACGAACGACCCGCCGGTCAACCGCGCGCGCTCGTTACTTGATCGCGACGCGCAGCCCGCCGTTCGCCAGATGCTTGGCGATATCCTCCGCGGTCTTCCAGGGACCCGAGTAGACTGTGGCGCTTCCTTGGTGATCGATCTGCCAGGCGAGCTCGAACGCACGCTGGGGCGTCATCCCCGGAATCGCCTGGCAGAAGAGGGTGATGACCTGTTGGTAGGTGTGGCAGTTGCAGTTATAGACGATGACCGATGCCTCGAGGTCATCAGCGGTAGAGGTTCGTCCCGCCTCGATCGTGTCGGGCGTGGCGACCGTGCTGTCGGGTTCGCCCATAAACTTTAATTCTAGCAAAGTCCTGGTTCCTCTGCCAGTCGCGTCGTACCATCCTAATAGTTTGATCTTACGGTAAATTGTCTCAATACCCCTCCCGCGCAACCAGGTGATTCCGGATCTCGACCCGCTCGCGCTGACAGGTTCGCGCCAGCAGGTCGAAATGTGCTGTCGAGTCGGTCACCGCGACCAGATCATGCCGGTCGGCCAGTCGGATCGTATGCTGAAGGGATGCCGAGGTCTTGACGAGCGCGAGCGCGTACTCGTATCGATAGCCGTCCTCCGGGTTCGTGGCCTGCGCGGCGAGGTCGCGGAGCGCCGCCACGGACCACGGCTCCGCGCGGCGGGATTCGACCAGCAACTGGAGCAGTGCCGCGGGACCCGGAACGAGCGTGCCGCCGAGCTGCATCGCGTGGGATGTGTTGAACAAGCCTCTCTGAAATCGCCGGTCCTCCGACAGCGCCCGGTGGAAGCGCCGGCGCCAGACGGGGTCCGTGAGATCACGGTCGATCGCGGCCGAGAGGTCGCCGTCGAGCGGGCCGCTGACGTGGTAGCCCTGCACGATCCGGCCCTCCGCCACCAGCGCCGGAAAACGATCTCCCATACGGTCCGGATAGGCCGTGGTGCCGTGCAAGGGCGTCAGCTGGAGGGCCATGTAATCGCGAAAATGGACGCTGGCGTAGTCGGCCAGTAGCCGGTGCAGCGTCTTCTCGTGGCAGAGATGGAACGGATAGTACAGGGCCGGGGGGCGGGTCAACCACTTACCATTTGTCCATGTCGATGACTTCCGTCGCGTCCCACAGATTTTTCCACTCGGCGTCGGCCTCATCCTTCTCCCGATCTTCCTCGGTCAGCTCACCGAACGGACGAGAAGCCTTCTCTCCGGACTCTTCAGGCGTGGCCTTCTCGGAAGTCTTCTTGGCGCCGCGACGCTTGTTGGGGTCCATGTTGACAGGCATCAGATTCTCCCGCTCCGAGGCCCAAGCACCACGTTTCCTACAATTCTGGGCCGGGGTCTGTCAAGGCCGGGTCTCTCCAGACTTCGAAACATTGTTGATTGACGCGGCCTTACAACGATTGCTAGAGTTGCGCATAACCAAGGACCGAGGGACGAGCGGTGACGCCCCGCGGGCGCTCCAGCCTCCGTCCTCATGCCTCAGCTCTCACCATGCTGGATCCAAAAGTTTGGTGGCCCCTCTTTCCGCTCTTGCTGCTCGTGGTGGTGGTCTGCCTCACCTGGGCCACCGTCTACGTGGTGCGGTGGTCGCGCGGGTCCCGCACGATCTGGCTCCAGACCGGAGCCCTGGCGTGCTACTTGATCGCGGCCGCGGCCGCGATCGGGAGTGAACGGGGGCTCGTGCCCTCCGACACCCATCGGCCCTTCTCGCTCCTGGCCCAGGTCGCCATTGTCGCCGTCCTCGTGCTGAACTGGAAGAAAGGGGACAAAACCCTCATGGCGCTGAACGCGGCGGCTTGGGGGGCGATCCTCGCGGATACGGCGCTGCACTTTCTCATGAGCCGATAAAATGGTCGGGAGTGAGGAGTCAGGGGTTAGGAGTCAGGAGC
The DNA here is from genome assembly GCA_041629275.1 of Nitrospiraceae bacterium. Taxonomy (GTDB): domain Bacteria; phylum Nitrospirota; class Nitrospiria; order Nitrospirales; family Nitrospiraceae; genus JBFGRM01. Next base: position 14,955 of record JBFKNO010000023.1, on the reverse strand, counting down.
CAGGGGAAATAATAACGATATCTTGCTCTTATCACCTTACGCCTTACCCCTTACGCCTTACGGGTTGGCCGTGCCTGTGGTGGCTAGAGTAATTCCACTGCCACCGTGTCCGCGTAGCGGCGGCCCAAGGCCGTCAGTCTGACACGGCCCGCGTGCTCCTCGATCAGACCCTCGGAAACCAACTCGCCGACCCGCTTGCGCCAGGCCTGATCGCGCGTGTGCTCGAGGAGCTCGCGAGCGATCCCGTCGACCAAGCGCAAACCGAACACCACCGCCTCGCGCCGGCGTTGCTCCCCGTCGAGCTCCTCGCGCTGGTCGATCGGAAGCTGCGCCTGCCCGAGTCGTTGCACATAGGCTGACAGATGCTCGACGTTGCCGAAGCGGGAGCCGCTGACGAACGACTGTGCGCTCGGGCCCAGCCCCAGATAGTCCTCGCCGTGCCAGTAGAGCAGGTTATGGCGACAGGCCGAACCGGGACGGCAATAGTTCGAGATCTCGTAGCGCTCGAAGCCGGCTTCCTGCAGTCGACGGCCGGCCGCCTCTTCCAGGGCGTTCTGAAGCTCGGCGTCGACGCCGCCCGTCAGACCCCGGCGGACGTCCCGGTCGAGCTTCGTCCCGGTTTCGAGGGTCAGCGCGTAACAGGAGACGTGCGTCGGGTCGAGGGACAGTGCGGCGTCCAAGGTGGCGAGCCATGTCTCCAGGGTTTGCCCGGGCAGCCCGTACATGAGGTCGAGGTTGAGGTTCGTGAATCCGGCCTCGCGCGCGGCCTTGACGGCCCCCGCCGGCAGGTGCGCGAGCGTGGGCCGGCCGATCGTGGCCAGCTCGTCCCCGTCGGCGGATTGCACGCCGAAGCTGATGCGGTTGAAGCCGGCCTCGACGAGCGTGTGAAGGCTGTCCCGGCTGACCGTGTCCGGATGCGCCTCCAGGCAGATCTCCGCGTCCGGTTGGACGCGCAGCTCCGAGCGAACCCGCTCCAATATCCCGACGAGCGCATCGGCCGGCAGCGTCGTGGGTGTGCCGCCTCCGAGGTAGACGGTGTCCAAATGCGCGCCGCCGAGCGTCCGCGCCGCGGCGTGGAGATCGATCTCCCTCGAGAGCGCCTGGCGGTACTCCCGCGCGCGATCCTCGCGCAGGACCTGGAGAGAGAACGCGCAAAAATCGCACCGCGCAAGGCAGAACGGCACGTGAATGTAGAGCCCGGTGGCCATGAATCCCTGTGTCAGTTGCTCGGCTGCGCGGAGAAGTCCCGGGTCATCGCGATCTCGATCTCGTCGGATGCCGGCTTGCCGCGATTCCGGACATGCACGGTCCAGGCGGGGTCGCGTCTCAAGGCCTCGAAGATGCCCTTGATGATCTCGGGCTTGACGCGCACGTCCCAGTCGCGGAGCCAGGCATGGTCGTCCTCCTCGCCCTCATAATCCTCTGGAAAGGTGGCTTCCAGGCTGAATTTGACGGTAAACGTCTTCTCTTCCTGAAACATTTTACCTCCTAATCTCCTCGCGCCTGCCGCTTGCCCTGAGCTCGTCGAAGGGCCTCCCGCTTTCCGGCCCATTGCCAGTGGCCCGATGCATGATTATAATGCCCGCGATCCTAGCCGAGAGAGGTGACGAGTATGCCACTGTACGAATATCTCTGCCGGGGCTGCGGCCACAGGTTCGAAAAGATCGTCCACGGCACGGCGGTGCCGGATTGCCCCTCCTGCCACGCGCGCAATCCCGAGAAGCTCATCTCGGGCTTTGCCGTGGGCGCCACGGGTGATTTCTCGCCGGGGGGCTGCGGCACGTGCGGAGACCCGCGCGGGCCCGGCGCCTGCTCGATGAACTAGTGGACGGCATTCTACGCGGCCAATGATGAACGAATCCAGCGAACGTTATTTGGGGCAGGCGATCGCCACCGTGGCGCAGTCTGATCCCCTGATCAAGCTCCTGCGCGAGGTCCGGATGGGCCGGATGCAACCTGCGGATCCCGGGCTGCGCGCGATCACGGAATCCTGGCTCGGCACGTATCAGGAGGTCATCGAGAAGGGCGATGCGCTCGATCGCGCGGGCTTGCGCCGGCTCGATCCCACCCCCCGGCTCGAGGTCCTCATCGAGGCCGGCGTCGTCACGCATGACCACGCAGCCGTCGCCGGACTCCGCGCCGCCTACGAGCAGGCCCTCGCTGGGCGCGCAGAATAACGCCTCCCGCGCCCCTTATCTCATGCGACCGCCCTCATCCCGCTGCGCCATCACCACGGTCGCCCTCTCGGTAGCGTGCTTCCAGGCCGGCCTCCTGTATGCCCAAGAGCCGAACGCCGTCCGGCCCCTGCTGCGGTCCGCGGAGACCAGTCCGGCCTCTGTGCTCCCTGACAAGACCTTCTATCTCGACCGGCCCGCTGACATCGAGTCCTACCTTGCGGACTTGGACGGGCACCCGCCGGACTGGCCCCGCCTCTACGGTGCGGGGGAGGATGCCCACATGGATCGGCTCTTCGAGGAGAATCGCGCGCGCGATCGTCTGCGTGAGGGCCGCCCGGCCCTGGGACGACGCATTGCCTTCGTCTGGGAAGGGGTCGTGACGGGGTACGACGCCGAGACGGGGGGATTTCGTCTCGCGGTGGGGCCCAGAGTCATCCCGACCGCCTGGGGCCACGTCCGGTTCAAGCCCGATGGCTTGCCGGGTGGGCTGGTCGCCGTCCCGCCGCCCGAACTGCGGGAACAGTTGCGGGCGCGGCGGGCCGGCGGTGAGGCCATCGAGGTCGACCTGATCCTGACGGGCCGGCTCATTCCCGAGGAGTCGATCATCTACGATTTCGCGCACGAGGAGGAGGGGCGGGGCATGGTCATGCCGGTCGTGCGGGTGGAGCGGATCGATTATTTCCTGGCCGAGTAGAAGACGCGTCAGCGATCGTCTCTTGCGCAACGAAAGCCCACGCCGGTCATCCGGCTGTCCGGCTCCCCATAGTCCCGATAGGCGCTCCGCATGCCCGAGGCCGGCTTCAGCCAGGAGCCCCCGCGGAGGCTTTTCAGGATCGTGGGTGGGGGGCCGGGCGGGTCGGACAGGGGCGCACGGACGTAATAGTACGGGTTGTAGTAGTCGGCCACCCATTCCGACACGTTGCCGGCCATGTCGTGCAGCCCGTAGGGGCTGGTCCCGTCCGGGAAGCTGCCGACGGGCAGGGTCAGCACTTCGCCCTTCACCCCTTGGCTCGCGACGATCCGCGCGCCCTCGCCCCGCTTCCAGAAATCCAGCCATTCCTCCCGATCCTTGAACTCCACGGTATGCCCCACCCAGTAGCTCGCGCTGTTGGCCCGGGAGTAATCCCAGGTGTTTCCCCAGGGATAGCGTCGACCGTCGGGGCCGCGCGCGGCTTTCTCCCACTCCGCTTCCGTCGGGAGGCGTTTCCCGGCCCACCGGCAGAAGGCCGCCGCGTCCTGCCAGCTGACGTTCACCACGGGGTGGTCATGGATCTCCGCCGCCGGCCGGTTCTCGCGCCACAGCGTCAGGTTCGGCGTGCGGTGCGCTGGCGCGGGGTGCCCGGTCTCCTCGACGAATCGGAGGTACTCCGCATTGGTCGCCTCGTACCGGTCGATCCAGAAGGCGCTCAGCAGGATGCGTCGTTGGGGGTGCTCGTCGGAAAGGGCACCGCTGCTTTCGGGCGTCCCCATGAGGAACTCGCCGGCCGGCACCAGCACCATGGAGGCGGACATGTCGGCGGCGAACACGCGCGACCGGTCGCCGCCGAAAGTGAGAATGAGGAGGGCGAGAAGGAGCGGCATGCAGCGATCAATCGTCCCACGCCACCGAAGAGAATGTGCCGTGGAACCCAAAACTCAAAACTCAAAACTCAAAACTCAAAACTTCCAGACCCCATCCACTATTCCTCAGCCCTTTTTCAACCCGCAAGCATAGGCCACCCCGTCCCGGTACTGCAACCACAGCGCCAGGCCGACGTCCAGCTCGGACAGCACGGCGTCTTGCTCTTCGGCGTCGACCGCATGGTCCAGCACCATGCGATAGGCGGCCTGGCGGTGCCCGCGCTCCACCATGTGGTGTGCGCGGATCAAGTCGAGGGCAGGCGGTGCAAGCCCGTGAAAACGGGTGAGGGGGTGAGCGGCGATGGCCCGGTCGATCTCATGCGGAGACGGCTCGGGCGCCGAATCCTGCAGCTCCTGCCGGTCCTTGATACTCCCTTCCACGAAGATGGTCAGCGCGGCCGCACCGAGGACCCACCGTGGCTGTGTCGACACCCGGTCCAGCCACGAGCGGTAGGTCCGGCTGGCCGGCAGCAGGTCCACCTGGTCGAAGGAGTCCGGCGCAAATCCCAGCCCCTGCATCATTTTCAAGAACAAGCTCGGGTGCGATTGCCCCAGGGATAACCGCCCCGTCTGCTCCTCGAAGATATTTTCGGCGAGGAGCGCGCGGACCTCCGCGGGCGGACCGTGCCCGTAAATGCGGGCCAGGAAGACAGGAAAGTCCCTGACGTAGACCGCCCACTCCTGCCTGTAGTGGATCAAGAGATGCGCCTTGGTGACCCGCTCGCCGGAGAAGTAGGGCCAGGCCCAGTGGTTCTTGCGGTCCATGACGCCGAGAAGGCGCGCCTGAAAGTTCTCTCTCGTCACGTGCCCGCCCATCTCGAGTCGATGGCTTGCCTTCGCTTCTCGTAAACGACTAGAATACGCATATCCGTCTGCGGAGAGGACAGAGGTGGACCCCATCACGATCAGCAACCCCGACGAGATTCTCAACCTGCTGGCCGACGTTTCCCTGAAGGGAAAAGGGTTTACGACGGATTGCTTGATGGATTACGTGTTGGATGAGGGTTTTACCGAGCCGATCTACCTGAATGCGTCCGGCGAAGACCCCGATGCCTACTACAAAGGACAGTCGAACGCGTGGTCCATCTACCAGGTGCGCGAGTGGAAACGGGTTCTGACCGTCTCGGGCGGTCCGGGCAAGGAGCGCCGTGTCCAGATCACGGAAACCCCCTGACGGGCCCGTGCCGGCAGGTCCTAGCATGCCAACGTGTTCAGCGAGAGAGTGTAGGGGGGCGTCGGGCAAAATGCAAACGTGGACGGAAATCCGGACGAGACGCCGGCCGCCAGACGGTGCCGGCCGGGCGGGCTGAGGGGCAGCGATGGAGTTCGTAAAGCTGTTCGAGCCGCAGAATGCCGGCGAGCTAGCACTGGTGCAGAGCCTGCTGGATGCGAACAAGATCGAGTACTACGTCCAGAACGAGCACTTCGGCGGCCTCTACAACCTGCCGGTCCTGCCCTTTGCGGTCATGGTGCGCAAAGTTCACCTCGCGCGTGCCGCGACGTTGTTGAGCCTGCTGCGAGACAAGAAGGACGAAGGGACGTCGGAAAAGTGGGGGCAGGTGGTTCGCCTGCCTTTGTATCGGTAGGACCTGCTACTCGTAGTACCACCCGCCGACGAGGACCCCTTCTTCGAAGTACAGGTAGCGGTGCTGGACCTCCGCGGTGCTTTTCCAATCTTCGTAGACCCATTCCTCGCGCCGGATGCCTTCGTTCGTGTGGGTGACGTTCGTTTGGTACGGTGATCCCCAGGCTTGCATCACCTGCTCCCGAGTCATGCCGACCATGACCTCGCCCTGCTTGATGTGATCCTTGAAGTCGGGATCGAGAATTCTCGGGACCAGGCCCCGGGCGATCATCCCGGCCAGGAACAGGACCAGGAACAGGTAGATGGTGCCGCGCACGACGGGCCGCAGGATCCAGGGCTTCTCGTCCTGGGGCTGTGGCCCTGCCGGTGCCGCGGACGCCGGGGCAGGGGTCGAGGTGCGGGCCCCGTCGTCCAGGGAAGAGTGATCTGTCGAAGCTTGCATGGCCATGGAGTGTGAGGCAGCATAACGAATCGCCGGAAGGGCCGTCAAGAACGCGAACGGAGCCCGCGCCATGCAGGTTCCCTCTCGCTCTTTTTCAGGCCTGATAGCCCATTGCCCAGAGCCCATTTGTCTGCGCAACCAACGTGCTTGGCGGTTTCCCCTGAGTCTGCGTCGCAGCCTGGCATGCCGCCCGTTTGTAGCTGCAGCATCTCATGCTGCTGGCGGAACGGCGCCATGAGATGGTGCCGCGATGCCGTTCCGGCTTTGCATCATGCAGGGCCGGCCGAAGGCCCTTGGCAGGTGTTCTGAGCACGATGTTCATCGAGGTCGAGAGCAATCCCAACTGCGAGCAATCGCTGTTCATGCGTTTCAAGGACGTGGGGCCCGCGCGCAAGGTCCTCAAGGTCAGGAGCCATGAGCGCCGTCCGGAAGGGGAGTGGTGCTGGGTGACCGGCTGGACCGACGACGAGGACGACCCTCTCTGCGCCGCCCAGGCGCAACCCATCGAGGATTCAGGCGCGGGTCTGGCCACGCTCGTGTACGGCGGCATCCACGGCATCCGCTTGAAGCCGGTGGACGTCGAGGAGGAGTGGAGCTTGGAGAGCCGCCATCAATGGGGCGAGCCGTACCTGTCGCTGGCGGACCAGCGGGATGTCGTCTACGACGACAAGTAAAAAGTAAAAAGGAAAGATTAAAAAAGGGGGAAAAGTGTGCCTGTTGCCTTCTTTTTTTAATTTTTCATTTTGCCTTTCTACTTCGCGATGGCGTGGAACCTAGCAGCTGATTTCGTGGTGTTGATTCACCTGCTGTGGATCGTCTTCATTATCGGTGGGGCCCTCATCGGTCGATGGGTTGCTTGGGTCAAGTGGACCCATATCGCCGCGCTGACGTTCAGCGTGCTGTTGCAAGTGTTCGGGTGGATCTGTCCGCTGACCTCTCTGGAGAACTGGCTCCGCCACCGGCACGATCCGTCACTGGCTCACTCGGGTGATTTCATCGCGCAATACGCGGAGCGGCTCGTGTATCTGCAGGCGCCTCGTCTTGCGGTCTTCCTCGTCACCCTGGTCATCGTCGCGCTGTCGGCCTGGGCCTATTGGCCGCGGGCGCGTCGATAGCGTCAATCGCGTCCGCTGTCGCTGCGCCATCTCATGGTGCCGATGCCGACCGCGGCAGCGTAAGACGCTGCCGCTGCAAGATTCGGAACATCGCGGCATAACAGATTGCTCACAGGAATTCGCCACAAGTGCCAGACAGGTACACCCCATTCTCTGAATTGGGGTTCGGACGAACCGTATGACGCAAGTGACGCAACAGACGCTCCTGACGCGACCGACGCATGTGACGCGTTTGGCGCTGCGTCCAAAGTCCGGGAAAAGTTGTCGGTGGGCACGGCCCATGCTAAAGATCTGGCATGCGCTGCCTCGGCCTGCTGCTCGTCCTCGTGCTCGGCGCTCCCGCGGTGAGCCTCGCCGCCACGGTCTACACTTACATCGACGGCGACGGCACCGTCGTCATGACGGATCGGCTCACGAACGTCCCGCCGCGCTTTCGGGACAAGGTGCGCGTCATCGAGCAGGATGATCCGCCGCCTGGTGAGGTTCCGGCCCCCCTGCCCGAGGCGCCCGACCCGTCACCTCCGCCCCCGGTCCCCTCCGCGGGCCGTGTGGAAGCCGAGGGGGAACGGCAGGGCTGGTCGGAATTCTTCTGGAGCGCGCTCCCCGAAAAGATCGTCCCCGGCCTCACGCCATACCAGTCGGTCTTGCTGATCGGCGGCGGGGTGATCGGAGCGGCCGTCTTTGCCGCCATGATGCTCACGCGCAATCCGGCGCTGCAATTCGCTCTGAAGTGGGTGCTGATTTTCGTCGCCGGGGGAACCTTCTACGGGATCTACTTCGCGGAGCTGGGCACGACCCTGTCGGTGAAAGGGGAGGAGCAGATCACGGACCCGCGAAACGTGCTGGACCGCGTACGGGTCAAGGTCAAGGAGATCGAGGAGCGCCAGCAGGAGCGCATCCAGACGATGGAGCACATGGAGCAGATCGACGCGCTCGAGGGGCTCGATCAACGCTAGTCTTCGTACTGGGGGAGCGGGATCTTCTTCAGAGGCGAGGGCGGCGGCGGGGGGCGATTCGCGAACTGGTCGGAGAAGGGGTTCAGAATCGGCTCGTGGGTCTGTTGCTGCCGCTGCTGCACGACCTGGATGCTCTGTGCGCTGATCTCCATCCGGTCGATGGGTGCGTCGAGCGCCAGGTAATCCGGAAGCCCTTCCAGCGAGAACATTTGAAACGCCAGGTACCAGTCGAGCTTGTCCTTGCCCCGTTCCCGGACGATGGCACGGGCCTGCGTGGACGGCGAGCCCTTGAAGACCAGCACCCAGATATTCGAGCGAAACGCCGGAGCCTCCGGCGCCGGTGACGGCTTGAATTCCGGAACCAGCGACTGAAGCCGCGCGATGGGCACATGCGGCGAGAACTCGATGTCCACGAGGCTGACGTACAGCGTCGGGTAATCCGAGAAATCATTGAGGTCGGGCACATAGCTGAACGAGTACTGCACCTCGACTCCGTCACGAGTGTAGAAGTAGACATCCTCCCCGTTCTTCGGTGAGATGAGCTTCGAAAAATAATCTTGCCAGTCCTCGAAGGTGTAATAGTTGAAGGCGCGCAGCGCGGCCTTCCGGTCGCGGACGGCGTGCGGGGGGCCGAGCTTGGCGCGCAGCTCGTCCTGCGTCAGGCCCAAATACCCGTCCTCGAAATAGGCCTTGCCGAGCGCGCTCGCGGGGAGCCAGGAATTGGGCAGCAGGAGAGGCAGCACGAGGACTGCGGTGACGGCGATCATCCTGGTGCAAATACGTAACATAGAGCGTCCGCCGAGGGGTTCGTGCATCCTAACGGCGGGCCTGGGCAAAGTCAATACGGGCGTTCGCCCGGCCTTGTCTTGCCAGTCCGTCGTTGATCCTTTAAGATGCCTTCACACGCGTCCCGCCGCCACTCCCCATCGACGCGCTGCGCGAAGGCAACGTAGACAAGCCGTCCACATGGGGCTCCCTCGCCGGGAGACGAGAAGGAAAGACATCGCATGACGAGCTCGCATCCGATCGACACGCTTCTGCGCCACCGCATCGCCGTCCTGGACGGGGCGATGGGAACGATGATCCAGACGCACAAGCTGGATGAGTCGGGCTTTCGCGGCGCGCGGTTCGCCTCGCATCCGCGCGACCTCAAAGGGTGCAATGATTTGCTCTGCGTCACCCGCCCCGAGATCATCGAGGCCATTCACGTGCAGTACCTCGACGCCGGCGCCGACCTCATCGAGACCAACACGTTCAACGCCACCTCGATCTCCATGGCGGACTACCACCTGGAGTCGCTGGCCTACGAGCTGAACCTGGAGGGCGCCCGCGTGGCTCGACGGGCGGCGGATCGGGTGACGGCCAAGGATCCCGCGCGGCCGCGTTTCGTGGCGGGTGCGATCGGGCCGACCAACCGCACGGCCTCCGTCTCCACGGACGTGACGAACCCCGCCATCAAGGGCGTCACCTACGATCAGTTGGTGGAGGCGTACACGGAGCAGGTGCGGGGCCTCATGGATGGCGGCGTCGATCTCCTGCTGGTCGAGACCATCTTCGACACGCTCAACGCCAAGGCCGCCTTCTTCGCGATCGAGGCGCACTTCGAGCGCATCGGGCGGCGGGTCCCGATCATGGCCTCCGTGACCTTCATTCAGAAGGGCAACGACCGGACCATGACGGGGCAGACGCTCGATGCGTTCCTGATCTCCATCTCCCACGTGCCCCTCCTCAGCGTGGGGATCAATTGCTCGCTGGGCCCGGCCGAGATGTGGCCCCTCATCGAGGAGCTGGCCCGCGTCGCCCCCGTCTACGTGAGCGCCTATCCCAACGCGGGCTTGCCGGATCCCTTGCTGCCGACGGGCTTTCCGGAAACGCCGGAGACGCTGGCGCCGCAGCTCCGGGAATGGGCGGCGAACGGCTGGTTGAACATCGTGGGCGGCTGTTGCGGGACGACGCCCGCGCACATCGAAGCCATCGCCGGGGCGGTCCGCCACTGCGCCCCGCGCGCCGTGCCCGAGGTCGAGCCCTACACGCGCCTGGCGGGCTGCGAGCCGCTCGTGATGCGACCGGACACGAACTTCGTGAACATCGGCGAGCGGACGAACGTGACGGGCTCGCCCAAGTTCGCCAAGCTCGTGCTGGCGGGCGCCTACGAAGAGGCGATCGCCGTGGCGAAGCAGCAGGTCGACAACGGCGCGCAGCTCATCGACGTCAACATGGACGAGGGGATGCTCGATTCCGAGGCCGCCATGGTGACGTTCCTCAACCTCATCACGGCCGAGCCGGACATCGCGCGCGTCCCCCTCGTCGTCGACAGCTCGAAATGGTCGGTGATCGAGGCCGGCCTGAAATGCATTCCCGGCAAGCCGGTGGTGAACTCCATCAGCATGAAAGAGGGAGAGGAGTTGTTCAGGCGACAGGCGACGCTGGTCAGGCGATACGGCGCCGCGGTCATCGTGATGGCCTTCGACGAGCGGGGCCAGGCCGACAGCCGCGAGCGCAAGATCGAGATCTGCGAACGGGCCTATCGCCTCCTGACGCAGGAGGTCGGGTTCCCTCCGGAGGACATCATCTTCGATCCCAACATCCTCACGGTGGCGACCGGCATCGAGGAGCACAACCGGTACGCGGTGGACTTCATCGAGGCCACGCGGTGGATCAAGGGCCATTTGTCGCGGTGCAAGGTCAGCGGCGGCGTGAGCAACATCTCCTTCTCCTTCCGCGGGAACAACGCCGTGCGGGAGGCGATGCATACGGCCTTCCTGTACCACGCGATTCAGGCCGGCTTGGATATGGGGATCGTCAACGCCGGCCAGCTCGGCGTCTACGAGGAGATTCCCAGGGATCTGCTCGAGCTGGTTGAGGACGTGCTGCTGAATCGCCGTCCGGACGCCACGGAGCGTCTCGTGACCTTCGCCGAGACGGTCAAGCAGCAGGGCAAAGCCGCGGTCCAGGAGGACGCGTGGCGGCAGGGGACGGTGGAGGAGCGTCTCTCGCACGCGCTCGTCAAAGGTCTCGTCGACCATATCGAAGCGGACGTCGAGGAGGCCCGCCGGAAGTATGGGCGGCCCTTGTTGGTCATCGAGGGTCCGTTGATGGACGGCATGAACGTCGTCGGTGATCTCTTCGGGGCGGGGAAGATGTTTCTCCCGCAGGTCGTCAAGAGCGCGCGGGTCATGAAGAAAGCCGTCGCCTACCTGACGCCGTTCATGGAGGAGGAGAAGCAGGCCTCGGGCAAGCACCAGCCGGCGGGGAAGGTGCTGATGGCCACCGTCAAAGGAGACGTGCACGATATCGGCAAGAACATCGTGGGCGTCGTGCTGGGCTGCAACAACTATCAGGTCATCGACCTGGGGGTGATGGTGCCCTGCGATAGAATCCTGTCCACGGCCCGGGCCGAGGGGGTGGACATGATCGGCCTGAGCGGGCTCATCACGCCGTCCCTCGATGAGATGGTGCACGTCGCGCGCGAGATGCAGCGTGAAGGGTTCAAGGTCCCGCTGCTGATCGGCGGGGCCACGACCAGCAGGGCCCACACGGCGGTGAAGATCGCGCCGTCGTACGAGAAGGAGGTGGTGCACGTCCTCGACGCGTCCCGTGCGGTCAACGTGGTCGGCGCGCTCATCAATCCCCGGCAGAAGGCGGAGTTCGCGGAGAAGAACCGCCACGATCAAACTCAGCTCCGCGCCGCGCACCAGGACCGCGGGCCCCGGAAGCTGCTGGCCCTGGAGGACGCGCGTGCGCGCCGGATGCCGATCGCGTGGAAGCCGGAGGACCTGCCGGCGCCCTCGTTCCTGGGTCTCCGGACGCTCGACACGGTCCCGCTCGAGCACCTCGTGCCGTTCATCGACTGGTCGCCCTTCTTTCAAGCCTGGGAATTGAAGGGGCGATACCCGCGGATTCTCGACGATCCCACGCTCGGCCCCAAGGCCAGGGAGCTGTTCGAGGACGCCCGCACCCTGCTGGACAAGATCGTCAAGGAGAAGTGGCTGACGGCGCGCGCCGTCTACGGCTTTTTCGCCGCCAACGGCGTCGGGGACGATATCGAGCTGTACGCCGATGCGTCGCGGTCGCAGGTCCTCGCGACGCTGCACACGCTCCGGCAGCAGATGCCCAAGCCGGACGACCAGCCGAACCTGGCCCTGGCCGACTTCGTGGCCCCGAAATCCTCGGGGCTGCCCGATCACATCGGCCTGTTCGCGGTCACCGCGGGAGTTGGGATCGAAGTTGTGTGCGAGCGGTTCGAGCGCGACCACGACGACTACAATGCCATCATGACCAAGGCGCTGGCGGACCGGCTCGCCGAAGCCTTGGCCGAGTGGCTCCACAAGCGCGTGCGTCTGGAATGGGGGTACGGCGAGGGCGAGGACCTCTCCAACGAGGACCTCATTCGGGAGCGGTATCGCGGGATCAGGCCCGCGCCGGGCTATCCCGCCTGTCCCGATCACACGGAGAAGCGGCCCCTGTTCGATCTGCTGCACGCCGAGCAAAACGCGGGCATCACGCTCACGGAAACCTTCGCGATGTACCCGGCGGCCTCGGTGAGCGGTCTGTATTTCGCGCACCCGCAGGCGGCCTACTTCGCCGTCGGCAAGATCGGCCGGGACCAGGTCGCCGACTACGCGGCGAGGAAGGGCATCGACGTCACGACTGCCGAGCAGTGGCTCCGCCCCAACCTCAACTACGACCCTGCCTGAAAAAAGGAATATACCCCTTCACTCGGTTGACAGCGCCTTTGTAGCGGCGCCATCTCATGGCGCCTGTGATGGCAGCATGAGGTGCTGCAGCTACAATCGGTGCACGCAGGCTGTCGCCGGGCCATCTACTCGTCTGGATAATCCGCTCGGATGGCGAGGAGCTCCTGCTCGGAGCCCAGGAAGAGATCGAGCAGGTCGGGGTCGAAGTGGGTGCCGCGGTGGTCCCGCATGAGGGCAAAGGCGTGGTCGACGGTGAAGGCGGGCTTGTAGACGCGCTGGGTCGTCAGGGCGTCGAAGGCGTCGCCGATCGCGGCGATCCGCCCCTCCAGCGGAATGGTCGTGCCTTGGATCCCGCGGGGGTACCCGGTCCCGTCGTAGCGCTCGTGATGGGTCCAGGCGATCGTGGCGGCGACCTTCAGGAGCGGCGCGTCCGACCCGCTGAGAATGCGGTAGCCGATGTCCGGGTGCTGCGCGATGACATCGAATTCCTCCGGCGTGAACTTGCCAGGCTTGAGGAGTACATGGTCGGGCGTGCCGATTTTGCCGATGTCGTGCATCGGGCTGGCGGTGCGGATCAGGTCACAGCGCTCCGGGCTCAGGCCGTACCGGCGGGCGAGGAGGGCGCAGTAGTGGCTCATCCGCTGGATGTGCTGGGCGGTGCAGCGGTCGCGGTATTCGGCCGCCATGGCCAGCCGATGGATCGTCTCCTCGTGGGACAGGCGGAGCTCCTGCTGCGAGCTCTCCAGCCACTCGAGCGTTTGCTGGAGCGCGGCCGTCCGCGCCTTGACCAGGGCCTCGAGGTTCGCCCGGTGGAAGCGGTTCTCGATCTCGAGCTTGCGGCGCCGCAGCGCGTTCACGACGTTGATCAGGATCTCGTTCGGCTTGAAGGGCTTGATGACATAGCCGTAGGCGCCGGCATCGAGGGCCGAGTGCGCAAGGGTGGGGCTGTCCAAACCGGTCACCATTAGTACGGCGATCTCGGGGCGATGGGCGAGAATATCGCGGACGAGGTCGAGCCCGGACTCGCCCGGCATGTTGACGTCGCAGAGCAACAGCGAGAAAGGCCGCTCCGCCAGCATCGCACGCGCCTCCTCGGCGCTGGCCGCCACCGTGCAGCTGTGGCCCTGCTCTTCCAGGAGTCGGCTGAGCAATCGGCTGATGTGCTCGTCGTCATCGACGACGAGGATGTCGACAGGCTCGGAGAAGAGAACGTGGGGGCGGGCTTGCAACAAATGTTCCACTGAATCGTGATGATAGGAAGACATCGCGGCGGGGAGAGTTGCACCTTCTATGCCACGCTCTGCCACGTCGGGTCGCATGCGATTCCTGAACGAGCCGCAGGGAGCGCGTTCCTCTAAGCTCCTCTCGGAGAAGGGTGGAACGCGCCCATTGCTATTTCTTGGGCGACTCGGTAGGCTGCGCGCATGCCTTATGTGTTCCCGAACGAGGAGCTGTTCGTGTACACAATCGCGACCCTGATCGTGGTGCTGTTGTACATGCGTGTACGCATCGCTCGGAGGAGACGAAAATTGTCCTCGCTACACGAAGCCGACGCGCGCCCAGCCGACCGTGCCTTTCGTTGATCTTTCGCAGGTCGTTCTCTATAATCGCCGGCATTCTTCCAATCGGGAGTGACGATGAACCGTGCCATGAATCTGCTGAGGCAAGACGGGCGGAGACCCGACCAGGTCCGACCGGTCAAGATCACACGTGATTTCATCCAGCACGCGGAAGGGTCCGTGCTGATCGAAATGGGCGGGACCAAGGTGATCTGCACGGCCTCCGTCGAGGAGCGACTGCCGCCCTGGCTGCGCGACAAGGGCCGGGGGTGGGTGACCGCGGAGTACGCCATGCTGCCCCGGGCCACCAAGGAGCGGACGCAGCGTGAGGCGACGAAGGGCCGTCCAGGTGGAAGAACCGTAGAAATTCAAAGGCTTGTGGGGCGCTCTCTCCGAGCCGTCATCGACATGCGAGAGCTGGGGGAGCGCACGATCTGGATCGATTGCGACGTGATCCAGGCGGACGGGGGCACGCGCACGGCCGCAATCACCGGCGCCTTCGTCGCGCTGGCGGATGCCTGCAAGGGGCTGAAGAAGCGCGAGGCGATCAAGAAGCTCCCGCTCACGGACTACCTGGCGGCGGTCAGTGTCGGGAAGGTGGGCGGCGAGGTGATGGCCGATCTCAACTACGAAGAGGACTCGCTGGCCGACGTGGACATGAACCTGGTCATGACCGGACAGGGCCGCTTCGTGGAGGTGCAGGGCACGGCCGAGCGAGACCCCTTCTCGCAGAAAGACCTCGAGCAATTTCTCAGCCTCGGATGGAAGGCCATTGAGGATCTCGTCACGATCCAGAAGGATCTC
>JBFKNO010000022.1:0-17864 GCA_041629275.1 Nitrospiraceae bacterium | reverse complement strand
GTCAACCCCTACGCGCTGGTCGATCTGCCCCTCGACGGCGTCTCTCCCCTCCACTAGCCACCTTCCGTCATCACCAACGAAACCAGGTTCATACTCAGGACTGAGGACTGAGGACCGTTCCTCTTTATCTAGGTGTGCCTGCGTTTCTTAAGGAGGGGGGCGAGGATTAGCTGGACAAGGCCGGCCGGTGCTTTGTCTCAGTCCTCATGCCTCAGCACTGTTTCTAGAGTCTGGACTTGATGCTGTGGCCGCCGGAGGTCAACACCGACTCTGCCGCTTGTGCCAGGGCAGCATCGGCCTTGTGGTCCTTGGCGAAGACACGAAATTGGACGATCCGGGCCGGGAGGTAGTCGAAAAACTCGCGCAACGCCTCCTTGGACACGGTCCCGGTGGCGGGGTCGTAAACATAGATTTGGAACTCGCCCATGTTGAGCAGGTTGATGGGGCGCGGATCCTGATTCGCCATGTCGACTCTGAACGCCAGTTTCTTCAGATGCGCCGGCAAGGCCTGTCTGATGTTGCGCTCGATCGACCGTCCGTCCATGAGGACCTGGCCGCGTTCGTCGTCTCTGGTCGGCAGGAGTGTGTTGTAGGCCATCTTCCATTTGACATCGCGACCGAGAATGCGCGCCCATTCACGGCCCAGAGCCCGCTTGCGCGTATGGCGTGATCGGGGCCAGAGCCGAACGGATTCGATCAATGACCAGTCGGTCAACGTCAGGTAGTCCTCCATCCGCTTCAGGGGGTTGAAGGGAAACACGAAGGCCATCGTATCGTGAAAGATATCGCGCAGGTGGATGTCAATGGCCCTGGTCGTGCGGTGGTAATAGACGTTGGAGTAGAGGTAGAGCCGGGCGTTGAGGAACATCTGCAGGGCGGGAAGCCCGGTGCGGTGGATCGTCAGGCCCTGCGTCGTCACCAGCGTGTAGTGGATCAGCCTGGTGAGGTCTACCGGGCCGATCGCCACCCCGCACATGTAGGAGTCGCGGAGCACGTAGTCCAGGTTGTCGGCGGTGTAGATGCCTGCGATGACGGGTTGAAGAGACGACAGCCATTTGGGGTGCTGGGCGCTCGGCTTCTCCGGATCCTTGAGGATGAGAAACGCGATGTGCTCCGGAGCGAGCTGTTCGCCAGGCAGGAAGGACCCGCTCGGGCTGCGACGAATTTTGCGAATGATTTTCCCGAGGTGCTCACGGATGATGACCTGGCCGATGTGCTCGTGCGTCAAGCCGAACTGCTCGAGATGGTTGTGGTCGAAAAAGTGGCAGAACGGGCCATGCCCGATGTCGTGCAGGAGCGCCGTCACTCTCAGCAATTCCTCGATATAGCATGGGGAGGGGAGATCGGGGACGACGCGTGCCAGGGTCGGGTACAGGTGGCGTGCGAATCGGCCGGCGACATGCATCACGCCAAGCGAGTGCTGAAAGCGGCTGTGCTCTGCCGAAGGATAGACCCAGCGGGCGCTTTGCAATTGGTAGATGTACCGCAGGCGCTGCATCCACGGGGAGTCGATCAGGTCCTTCTCCGTGCGTTCGGCGGGGTCCGGAGTGGCGAACGGGACGGTGAACGAAATGTACTCGTGGATGGGATCGGCGATCAGCGCGGAGCCGTCGTAGGGAGCGGTATGAGGCGGGGACTCGACCGGCGCAGCCTGCAGGTCTTTGTTCCGCTGCGCGATCGCGGCCAGGCGATTCATGGGAGGCAGTTTAGCTCAGTTCGCCTGGAGGTCGCAACGGGCTCTCGGGCACCGTGGAGAGCTTCATGCGTGCGCGATAGCGCCGAATCGCGAGATATGCCAGCGGATAGCTGAGCAGCCCGAAGAGCGCGCTGAGGGCGAGCCCGCCCGCAATGAAGGAGGCCAGGTACGGTGCGACCTGGTCGTAGAAGTTCGTGAGCGTCAGCGCGTTCCAGTCGAAGGCAACCGGAGGCTGATCCGTGATGGCGAAGCCCGTCCAAAAGGTCAGGCCGAGAATGGGTGCGAGCGTCCACGGGTTGTTGACCAGCGCGCCCCCAAAGAGCGCCACAAAGTTCAGCCGAAAGAGCCACGCGCAGACGAAGACCATGATCGTGTGCAGTCCGTAGGGCGGGGAGAACGCGATGCCCACCCCCAGGGCAAACGCCAGCGCCGTGCGACGGGGTGATTCCCGGAGATGAAGGATCTGGGTCACGTGCTGGCGGAGCGTGGTCATGACGGCGTGACGGCAGCTCCCCGCTTGCTGCCCCCCGAGAAATGCTGAAAACTGGATGGGGTCAGCGTGCGAAGTCGGCCGGAAGGAAGCCTGAGTTGGATGCCGAAGCGTCGGGAGCGAATGGTGCCGATGCGGGTCATCGTGACCCGCGCCCGTCGCGCGAGTCGCTCGAGGCGTCGACGCTCGCGTGGCGGGACCGTGACGAGCAACTCGTAATCCTCGCCCCCTTCCAGGGCGAGTTGGACGGGATCCTGCCGCGCGCGCCCGGCGAACCAGCGGCAGGCGGGCGACAGCGGGATCGACGCGGCCTCGATCTCCGCGCCCACCCGGCTCTGCCCGCAGAGATGGCGGAGGTCCCCGGATAATCCGTCGGAGAGATCGATGGCGGCGTGAGCCAGTCGGTGTCGAATCAGAAATTGGCCTTCTCGGATGCGGGCCGTCGGACGCACGTGCCGTCGGATCAAGAAACGGGCGTGCTTCGGCCCGGCCCCTTCGGGCAGCCGGTGCCGCGAGGAAGACTGGATCAGCCGAAGGCCCGCGCAGGAGTCGCCGATTGTCCCGGTCACATAGATCTCATCACCGATGGAGGCACGGTCGCGCGTCAGGATCCGGCCACCCGAGGCCATCCCGGTGACCGTGACGGACAAGAAGAGGTGCCGTGGGGAGGCGGACGTGTCGCCCCCGAGGAGCTGGACACCGTACTGCCGACAGGCCTGGAGGAAGCCCGCGTACAGCGCGTCCATCTCTTTCACCGGGGTCGACGGCGGGGCCGCGACGGCGGTCAGGGCGAACTGAGGCGTGGCACCCATGGCGGCAATGTCGCTGAAGTTGGAGACGGCCGCTTTGTACCCCACGTCCTCCATGCGGGTGGTGGCGCGGCTGAAGTGGATGTCTTCGATGAGCAGGTCCACGGTCAGCAGCAGCGCGTGTCCGGATCCCAGCGACACGACCGCGGCATCGTCGCCCATGCCGCGGATCACCGGCGGTCGGGTGCGCCCGACGCGCCGCCCGACGCGCTCGATGAATCCGAACTCGCCAAGGTGCCGCAGCAAAACGGACGATGCGCGGCGAGGCATGTCAGGAAGACGGGAGGGTGGATAACGGAATGGACGGGGACACCGGTCGAGGACGGTTCGGGCGCGGCAATCTGTGCTCGACATGTGGCCGCCGGCGCTTGGCCGGCCGGGGTTTTCGGGGTGAGTCGGGCATGGGCTTGCGCGAGCTGGCGGCGCGCCGCAGGCCGGCCTTGACCACCTCGTCCATCGTGTCCACGAAGATGAGTTGAGTGCCGCGGAGCAGGTGTTTGGGGATTTCCTCGAGGTCCTTCTTGTTCCGCTTGGGAAGGATCACCGTCGTCACCTTGGCGCGCTTCGCGGCCAGGATCTTTTCCTTGAGCCCGCCGATCGGCAGCACGCGACCCCGCAACGTGATCTCACCCGTCATGGCCACCTCGTGCCTGACCGGCGTGTTGGAGAGTGCGGAGGCGATCGCGGTCCCCATCGTAATGCCCGCCGAGGGGCCGTCTTTGGGGATGGCTCCGGCGGGGACGTGGACGTGGATGTCCGTCTTGGCGAACACGTCGGGGTTGATGCCCAAGAACCGTTCCCGTGATCGGACGTAGCTCAGCGCGGCCTGCGCCGACTCTTTCATGACATCGCCCAGGTGGCCCGTCAACGTCAGATTCCCCTTGCCCTTCACCGCCGTGGCCTCGATGTACAGCACCTCTCCGCCGCTCTCGGTCCAGGCCAGCCCGGTGGCGACCCCGACCTGATCTTTCTCCTGCTCGGCCTCCGGCACGTGTTTGGGAACACCGAGATATTTGTGCAGCGTCGGGGGCGTGATCGTGTAGCACCGCACCTTGCCTTCCGCCACCTTCTTGGCGACCTTTCGCATCACGTTGGCGATCTCGCGCTCGAGGTTTCGCACGCCTGCCTCTCGCGTGTAATGCGACACGATCTGGCGCAGGGCCGGTTCGGTGATGCGGATGTGCTTGTCGGTGATCCCGTGCTCCTTGAGTTGACGCCGGACGAGGTAGCGCTGGGCGATGCCGAGCTTTTCCTCCTCGGTGTAGCCGGGGATCTCGATGATCTCCATGCGGTCACGCAAGGCCGGCAGGATGGTATCCATGAGGTTCGCGGTCGTGATGAACATGACATCGCTGAGATCGAACGGTACGCCCAAGTAGTGATCCGTGAAGGCATGGTTCTGCTCAGGGTCCAGGACCTCCAGCAACGCGGCGGACGGATCACCCCGGAAATCCATGCCGACCTTGTCGACCTCGTCCAGCATGAAGACGGGGTTGTTGGTGCCGGCCTGTTTGATCCCTTGGACGATGCGCCCGGGCAGCGCCCCGACATAGGTGCGGCGATGCCCGCGGATCTCGGCCTCATCGCGCACGCCACCCAGGCTGATACGCACGAACTCACGACCCAAAGCGCGTGCAATGGATTTGCCCAACGAGGTCTTGCCCACTCCAGGAGGCCCCACGAAGCACAGAATCGGTCCCTTCATCTTCTCTTTCAACTTCCTCACCGCGAGGTACTCCAGGATCCGCTCCTTGACCTTTTCCAGATCGTAATGATCCTCGTTGAGCACTTTCGCGGCGGCTTTGATGTCCAAGTTGTCCTTGGATTTCTTGCTCCATGGGAGCTCGACCATCCATTCGAGGTAGGTGCGCACCGTGGCCGATTCGGCCGTGTCCGGATGCATTTTTTCCAGACGCTTCAGTTGTTTTTCCGCCTCCTTGAGCACCTTTTCCTGCATCTTGGCGTCTTTGACCCGCTTCCGAAACTCGGCGATTTCCTCGGCTCGTTCGTCCAGCTCCCCGAGCTCCTTCTGGATCGCTTTCAATTGCTCCCGAAGGAAGTACTCCCGCTGGGTCTTGTCCATCTCTCCCTTCGCTTGCGCTTGGATCTTTTGCTGCATGGACAGGACTTCGATCTCTTTGGACAGGATCTCGCTGACACGCTTGAGCCTCGTGATCGGATCGATGATCTCCAACACTTCCTGGGTCAGCTCCACCTTCAGCCCGAGGTTCGAGACCACCATGTCGGCCAGCCGCCCCGGGTCCTCGAGATTTTCGATCACGACCATGACGTCCGGCATCAGCACCTTGCCGAGACTCACGATGCGCTCGATTTGTTCCTTGATGGAGCGCATCACGGCTTCGGCCTCGAGCGCCGGCGTGGAAGGCTTCGTCTCCAAGATCTTGGAGATCTTGACCGAGTAGTAGGGATCGCTCTGAATGTACTGCTCGACTTTGGCCTTCGCGACGCCCTGGACGAGAATCTTGATACGCTCGTCCGGAAGCTTGAGCATCCGCATGATGATACCGACGGTTCCGACCGTGTGGATGTCCTCCGGCTTGGGGTTCTCCACATCAAGCGCTTTCTGCGTCGTCAAGAAGATCATGCGATTGCCGGCCAAGGCCGCCTCGATTGCCTTGATGGACATGTCGCGGCCGACGAAGAGCGGGAGGACCATGTAGGGGAACACGACGATATCCCGCACCGGCAGCAAGGGCAGGTGGTCGGGGATTTCGACGTCCTGGTTTTGCGGGGCGTCTTGCTCGATGTCTTCAGACATAGTGGCGCAGACCTCCTAGGCCTAACCCGAACAGAATACTCTTTCAGTCGATCGTGGGTCGCGCGGGTCTCGTCGCGGCTCCACCCCAATCCGCCCGTCGCGCGCAAGAGGACCCCGGGTACCCGCGTGTGTGGGCGACGCCAGGCCTGCCGCTCGAGGACCGCAGCACTTCCATGCCGGAACGGGTGCTCGGATCGGGCCGGAGGCACCCTCACTATACCCGATTAAGAGCGATTCGGTCAGCTGGAACCGAAAGTGAGATCACCCGTCTCGTCGGCTGCTCGTCAACGCCGTGGCGGGCTCCCCATCCGCCGTCGGATCTGGAGGAGGTGGCGGGCGAACCGGGGGCCGAGCGTCGGATTCTTGAGCGCCAGGTCGACCGTCGCTTTCAAAAACCCCAGTTTGTCTCCGGCATCGTATCGAGCCCCGTCGATTTCTCGGGCCAGCAACGGAGCCTTCTTTCCGAGCAGCCGGAGTCCATCGGTGAGCTGCAGCTCGCCGTTTTTCCCGGGAGGGGTGCGTGTCAATGCGGAAAAGATCTGCGGCGAAAGAATGTAGCGCCCGATGACCGCATGGTTCGACGGGGCATCCTCGGGGTCGGGTTTTTCCACCAGATCCAGGACCTTGAACACCCCGGGCCGGATCCGTTGCGGGTCAATGATCCCGTAGGCCTTGACTTCGTGCCGGCGGACTTTTTGCACCCCGATCACGGCGCCGATCCCATCTTCGTACACCTCGGCCAACTGAGCGAGCCCGGGCATCCGGGCGTCGATGACTTCGTCCCCCAGCAAGACCGCAAAGGGCTCGTCTCCGATGAGGGGTCGGGCACAGAGGACCGCGTGTCCAAGGCCCAGCGGTTCCGCTTGCCGCACGTAACAGAAATTCGCGAGCTCGGAAATGCGCCGCAGTTCCTTGAGAAGCTGCTGCTTCCCTTCCCCTTTCAGGGATTCCTCCAACTCGACACTCCGGTCGAAATGATCCTCGATTGCGCGTTTCCCTCGGCCTGTGACGATGATGACATCCTTGATCCCCGCCGCCACGGCCTCTTCCACCGCGTACTGGATCAACGGCTTGTCGACAAGCGGGAGCATTTCCTTGGGAGACGCCTTGGTCGCGGGCAGAAACCGGGTGCCGAGGCCGGCGGCAGGGATGACCGCTTTGCGGAGTGCTGACAACATCGAACTGCGCATACTATGTGATGGGGTTCCGCAAAGTCAAGAATACTACGGAATGGGCGCCGCTGAGTCGGCGCAGGGATCTGGGGCCGAATTTTCTTTACATTTTGTCAGGCCATTCATATAATTCACAAGTTTTTCAATGCCTTAAATTCATCGTTGCTGGACGCGGAAACTCGACGGCGGCACGTGGCGGCCGGTGGTTCTGCTCTCGGAAGTCTAATAACTCGCCCTAATACGTCCAACGTGATGACCGCGTACCATCACTCGGTGAGTGCGACTCGCCGAGTCCTCTTCGCCACCATCGAACGTGCCAGGGGCGCCGCTCCAGGGAGATTCCGGCAGAGCGACCAGGTTGACTCGTGACCGGCCGCCCTTGCGCGATGCGGCAGGTCTGGCTGGCACTGGTGACCGTGTGGGTCGTGTCCCTTGTTCCCCAGGGCGTGATCGCGCAGGCCCCCCCGTCCCCCATCAAAGCGATCGACGTGCGAGGTAACAAGCGGATCGACGAGAGCACCATCAGGAGCCGGCTCACGCTGGCCGTGAACGATCCTGTGTCGCCCGAGTCCCTGAGGGAGCAGATCCGCATCCTCTACGACATGGGATTCTTCGAAAACGTCGAGGTGGAGACGGAGCCGGTCCTCGGCGGCGTGGCCGTCATCGTCTCGGTACGCGAGAAGCCCTTTATCACCGAAATCGTCTTCGACGGCAATAAACACCTCAATGATGAGAAGCTCCAGGAAGCCATCACCATCCGCAGCCAAAGTTTTCTGAGCCAGCAGCTCGTGAAGGAGAGCGCGGGTAAAATCGAGCAATCTTACCGCGATGACGGCTACTACAGAGCCCAGGTCATTCCCATTATCCAGTCGATCGACGAAGATCGAAAACGACTGACGTTTTTTATCAAGGAGGGCAAGCAGGCGAAAATCAAGACCGTGAACGTGATCGGCGCGGAACATGTCGACAAGGGCGACCTGCTCGCCGTCTTGGCCAATCGGGAGTACATGATTGGCCTCTCCTGGTTTACGGATCGGGGCGTGCTGAGACGAGAGGAGCTAGCCAACGACGTCGAGCGTATCAAGGAAGTGTTCATGAACCGCGGGTACCTGAACGTGCAAGTCAGCCAACCGACCGTGGAGCTCACGCCGGATAAGGATTGGCTCACCGTCACGTTTCAGGTCATCGAGGGGGAGCCTTACGCGTTCGGCCCGCTTTCGTTCCAGGGTCAGACCGTCTTCAGCGATGCCGAGTTGAGGCAAGGCACGCTCGTGATCACGGGCAAGGTGTTTCAACGGGCGTTGATTCGGGAGGAGGTGACGCGGATCACGGATCTCTACGGTGAGGAGGGCTATGCCTTTGCCGAAGTGGCTCCGGCGATCACGACGGACGACATCAACCGAACGGCGACTGTGATCCTGAACATTACGGAGGGCAATCTGATCCGCATCCGCCGGATCAACATCACCGGCAATGACAAGACACGGGACAATGTCATCCGTCGCGAGCTGCGGGTCCAGGAGCAACAAGTGATCGACACCGTTGCCATGAAGCGCAGCTTCGAGCGGCTCAACAATCTGAACTATTTCGAAACGGTGGAGATCCTGCCAAACCAGGTGGCGCCCGACAAGGTGGACCTCGACGTGAAAGTGAAAGAGAAGCCGACGGGATCCTTCAGCGTCGGGGGTGGATTCAGCACCCTCGACCAGTTCGTCGCGATCGCGAACATCACGGAGGGCAATCTCTTCGGCCGTGGGTATACGGCTCGTATCAGGGGGCAGCTGGGTCAGCGACGGACATTGGGGCTCATCTCTTTCAGAGACCCCCGCTTCCGTGACTCTCCGACATCCCTTCAGGTGGACGGATTCCGGACGCGAACCAACTATCTGACCTACCTGGAGGTCCGGACGGGAGGCAGCCTGACCTTTGGGCGGTTCTTCTCCGAATACTTGGCGGGCAGTTTCAGTCTGTTCGGCGAACAGCTCAAGATCCAAAATCCGCGCGCGGATGCCCCGGCATTCATTCTGCAGCAAGTCGGCTCCCAATCGAGCACCGGGTTCCGGTTGGGTGCCACCCGTGACACGCGCGACTTCTTTCTCGACCCGCGTACGGGCTGGCGCCACAACGCCGCCCTCGACTATGCGACCAAGCTGCTCGGCGGCACCAACCACTACTACAAGGTCAGGCTCGATTCATTGAAGTATACGCCGCTCTGGTTCGACTTCCGTCACATGATTCGCGTTCGCTATGGGATCGTGGAAGGCATCGGCGACAATCCGACTCCCGTGCCGGAATTGTTCTTCGTCGGCGGCATCAATACGATGCGCGGCTTTAAGTTTGGTCGCGCCGGTCCCGTCACCGCAAGCAACACCCCGGAGGGGGCCGAGCGGCAGTTCATCATCAACAACGATTTGATTTTTCCGATCTCGTCGGAGGCCAAGCTGAATGGCGTGCTGTTCTTCGATTACGGGATCGGCTATAGTTCGGGCCAAGACGTTGATTTTTTGGATCTCCCGCGTTCGGCAGGCCTCGAGATTCGATGGATCTCCCCGTTCGGGCCCCTGCGCGCGGCCTACGGCATCAACCTCGATCCGCGCCCCGGGGAGAAGAAGGGCGTCTTTGAGTTCTCGGTCGGGAGCCTGTTCTAGCCCGGATGATTCGCGAAGCGTGAATAATCAGCCCTTCGACTGGCTCCCCTCGACAGAGCTCGGGGCAAGCAGGGTTAGGTTGCGGTGAGGCATCGCACTCCCTGTTGGCGATCGACACGACGAATGAGGTACTTTGTGGCCAAGACCAGAAGGACGCAACACGGAATGGACAGGCAGAGCTCGTGGACCACGTTGGGGCGGGCATGTTGCCTCAGCGCGCTGGCGGCGCTGGCGCTCACCGGATGCGCCGGACCGGGAGCCACTGGTCCGCTGATGCAAATCGGTGTGCTCGACGCCCAGAGGGTCCTCAATGAAACACAGAAGGGACAGGAAGCCAAGAAGACGCTCAACGAGTTCATGAAAAATCGCCAAGAGCTCCTGGCGCTGGAAGAGCAGGAGATCAAGCGCATGGAGGAGGATCTCATGAAGCAGGCGGCCGTCCTCAGCGCCAACGCCAGAAGGGAGCGCGAAGAACAATTCCGCCAGCGTATGATCCGGTACCAGCAGCGCGTGGCGGAGCTCAATCGTGAGGTCCAGGAGAAACAGCGAGAGTTGTTGGATCGGTTCCGGGATGAGATCGAACGCCTCGCGGCGGTGGTCGCCCGCCGGCGTGGCCTCCTGCTGGTCATCGAGAAAGGCCGAGGAGCTCCGACCGTGTACAGTGATGACACCATCGATATTACGACGGACCTGATCCGGGAGTTCAAGCAGGCGGCGCCTTAGGCCGACCTCGAATGGTGATGGGGTCGGGGGCTGCCGGGGCGAGCCCGGGAAACAGGGACCGAAACAAGGATCCACCGCGTCTTGCCAGGAGGCGGACTGATGCCAGAGGTTGACATCAATGGAATTCGTGCGGTCCTGCCGCACCGCTATCCGTTTCTGCTCGTGGATCGTATCCTCGATATCGAGCTCGATCAGCGCGTGGTCGGAATCAAAAACGTCACCGCCAACGAGCCGTTTTTTCAGGGGCACTTTCCCGGCCGACCCATCATGCCGGGTGTCTTGATCCTGGAAGCCATGGCGCAGGTGGGAGGCGTCCTCGCCATGAAATCCAGCCCGACGTCGGGCCCGCCGGCCGTCTACCTGACCGGGATCGATCAGGCGAAATTCAGGAAGCCCGTCGTTCCCGGTGATCAGATCCGCTTCGAGGTCGAGGTGGTCAAGCGGCGTCCCCCATTCTGGAAGATGCGCGCCAAGGCCTTGGTCGGGTCGGATCTGGTCTGCGAGGCGGAGCTGACGGCCATGGTCACGGAAGACAAAGGCCAATAGGTCAGTGGCGTCAGTTGAGTCCGTTGCGTCGGCTGATGAACACAACTGACCTAACTGACACAACTTTCCGAACTGACAAGACCGATTGAATTGACGGAATCAAGCGGAGCTTGAAATAGGTGACACACAAATCGGAGTTTCTGCTTGTAGCTGGGCCGTCTTACGGCGCCCGCCTCGTCACGTGCGACCCACAATGGCGGCATGAGACGCCGCAACTACAGACTGAGAGGCGCTGGTGTCAACAACAGCGTGCTCCCAGTCGTAACCTATTATCATGATGACGGAGACATACCGGTGAAAGTACACCCTACAGCCGTCGTTCATCCCAAAGCCCACCTCGCGGACGATGTAGAAGTCGGGCCGTACTGCATCATCGGGGAGAACGTTTCCATCGGGGAGGGGACCCGGCTGGTGGCCCATGTCTACCTGGAGGGGTGGACGGAGATCGGCGCGCGATGCCAGCTCTATCCCTTCGCCTCGATCGGCACGCCGCCGCAGCACATGCAGTACCAGGGTGAGCCGACCCGCGTCATGATCGGTCATGATAACGTGCTGCGCGAGTACGTGACCGTGAATCGGGGAACGGTGCAAGGCGGGGGGAGCACGGTGATCGGGCATCACAACTTTCTCATGGCCTACGTCCATGTCGCACACGACTGCCGCCTGGGGAACCACGTCATCATGGCGAATGCGGGCAGTTTGGCGGGGCACATCACGATCGGCGATCATGCGATCATCGGAGGGTTGGTCGGGGTCCATCAATATGTCCGCATAGGGCCCTATGCGATGGTAGGTGGTTGCTCCGCCGTCGGCCGCGATGTCCCTCCCTTCATGCGTGCGGCGGGGGGCTACCGGGCGCAACTCTACGGCGTGAATTCGATCGGGCTGCGGCGACAGGGCTTTTCCAGCGCGCGTATTTCCGCGTTGAAGGCGGCCTACGAACTGCTGTTTCGGTCAGGGCATCGCCTGGCGGAGGCGGCCAAGATCGCGCGTGAGCGCTTTCGAGAAAATGAGGACGTCCTGTCCTTGGTGGCGTTCGTCGAAGGAGGCAAGCGCGGGGTCTGTGTGTCGGTCGGCAAGAAGGAAGAGCAGGAGGACGTCGGCTGATGCCGGAGCTCGAGCGGGCGTCGGAGTCCGCCGTCAGCGGGGCCTCGACCGGCAGACGCATCGGCCTCATCGCGGGGAATGGACGGTTTCCGCTCATCTTTGCGCAGAATGCCGCTCGTCTGGGGTATTCCGTCTATGCGGTCGCCCACAAAGGGGAAACCAGCCCCGATCTCGAGCGCTACGTCGCCCGCATTCATTGGATCAAGATCGGTCAATTCAACAAGCTGATCCGCGCATTGAAGAGTGATGGCGTGCAGGAGACCGTGCTGTTGGGAGGTATCAAGAAAACGCACATCTTTACGACCGTCCGACCCGATTTTCGAGCGCTGGCGGTCGCGAAGCGGCTGAAACACTTCAAAGACGACCTGATCCTGCGGGAGGTGGCCGCGGAGCTCGAGAAGGAGGGCATCCGCGTGCTGGAATCCACCTTCGGTCTCGGCAACATCGTCGTGGAACAGGGATGTTTGACCACCCGGAGCCCCAGCAGCCAGGAGTGGGAGGACATGCGGTATGGCTGGGAGGTGGCGCGCGAAACCGGGAGATTGGACATCGGGCAATGCGTCGTGATCAAGGACCGCGTCGTCGTGGCCGTGGAGGCCGTCGAGGGCACGGATGAGGCGATTCGGCGCGGCGGGCAGTTGGCGACCGCCGGCGCGGTGGTCGTGAAACGATGCAAGCCCCAACAGGATCTCCGCTTTGACCTGCCCGCGATCGGTCCGGGGACGATTGAGACCATGCGCGCGGTCAAGGCGTCCGCGCTCGCCCTCGAGGCGGGCCGCGGGATCGTCCTCGACAGGGAAGAGACCCTCGCCCTTGCCAACAAGTATGGTATCGCCATCGTCGGCTTGTCAGAGTCATAACGTAATTGGGTAAGTGGGTAAATAGGTAAGCGCAAAAACAGTCACCCAGTTACCCAATTACCTATTTACCGAGTTACCCTGGTACATGAGCAGTATGGAACCTTTACGTGTCGGAGTGATCGGGGTTGGGCATCTGGGACAGCACCATGCCCGGCTGTATGCCGGCCTGGCGGGTGCCACATTGGCCGGTGTCATGGATATCAATGCGGAGCGCGCCGGTGTCATCGGCGACCGCTACGGCGCGCCGGCGTTTGCGCGTGCCGAGGACCTGCTCGAGCGGGTCGATGCCGTGAGCGTGGCCGTCCCGACCTCCGCCCATTACGGTGTGGTGAAAACCTGTTTGGAGACCGGCGTGCATGTGCTGGTGGAAAAACCCATTACGGTCACGCCGGCCGAAGCCCATGCGCTCATCGACCTGGCGCGGACCAAGGGGCGGGCGCTCCAGGTGGGACACGTGGAGCGCTTCAATCCGATCATGCGGGCCCTGCGCCCGCACATCCGCAAGCCCGGGTTCATCGAGTGCCACCGGTTGAGTCCGTTCGGGCAACGGGGAACGGACGTCGACGTGGTCCTTGATCTGATGATTCATGATCTCGACCTCATTCTGTCCCTGGAGCCGGGACCGGTCGAGGAGATTCGGGCGGCGGGCGTGCCGGTGCTCTCGCCGAATATCGACATCGCCAATGCGAGAATTCAATTCGCGAGCGGCTGCGTGGCCAATCTCACCTCGAGCCGCGTGTCTGCCATGCGGATGCGGAAGCTGAGGCTGTTTCAGCGGGACGGATATATTTCGATGGACTACCAGGCTCGGCAGGGTATGATTTGTCGGCGGATCGTCAACGCGGATGGGGCTCCGAGCATCGAGATGGAGCACGTGCAGGGCGGGGACGAGGAACCGCTCAAAGCCCAGCTCGAGGCCTTCTTGTCCGCGCTGCAGGACGGCTCGGATCCCACGGTGTCCGGCGAGGCGGGAGCCGCCGCGCTGGAGTTGGCGCACCAAATTCTTCTGTCTATCGACTCCTTCGTCAAACGACACTCGGAACAGGAGCGCGGTAATTTTGTAAATAGGTAACCTGTAGCCGCGCCATCTTATGGCGCCGGTTCTCGCAGCATAAGATGCTGCGGTTCGACAGGCTCACCGCCCTGAGCCCAGCCGAAGGGCAGCTACACAGAAAACCGGGTTCCTGTGTCAACTATTTCGTGCCCCGGTAATAAGTGCTCAATTACCCAGTTACCCACTTACCCAATTACCAATCGAGATGGCACGGATTCTCATCGTGACCGGGGAGGCTTCAGGGGATCTCCACGGGGCCAATCTCGCACGCGCGCTCCACGCCCTCCGTCCGAATCTGGAGATCCTCGGCATGGGCGGCCCCCACATGCGGGCGGCGGGCGTGCAGATGCTCCGCGGGATCGAGCGGCACGACGTGGTCGGGTTGATCGGTCTCGCCCAGCTGCTCGCGGTCCTGCGTTCCTATGTGGCCCTGTCTCGATTTCTGCGCAAGACGCGCCTCGACGCGGTCATCTTCATCGATTATCCGGGGTTCAACTTGCGGATGGCGAAGGTGGCGGCGCGGGCAGGGCATCGCGTGCTGTATTACATCTCTCCCCAGATTTGGGCGTGGCGGCCGGGCCGGATCCGGCTCATCGCCCGTGTCGTCCATCGCATGATCGTGATCCTGCCGTTCGAGGCGGCGCTGTACGAGCAGGCGGGGGTGCCCTGCAGTTTCGTGGGACACCCGCTCCTGGATGCGGTCGCGCCCACCTATGACCGGGACGAGCTCCGCAAGCGCTACCAGGTCGACGGCGCGACCCCCGTCGTGGGGTTGTTGCCTGGAAGTCGTGAGTCGGAAGTGCGCACGTTGCTGCCCGTGATGCTCGGCGCCGCCGCGCAACTGCAGACTGCATTTCCGAAAGCCCGCTATCTGCTCGCGCAAGCCTCGTCCGTCGCCGACGGCTGGCTCACGGAGCTGTTACGCGGGGCGACCATCGACGTGCGGGTCGTCAAGGAGCAGTCCAGCGAGGTGCTCGCGGCCTGTGATCTCGCCTGGGTCGCATCGGGCACCGCGACGCTCCAATCGGCCGTGGTCGGGACTCCCATGATTCTCGTGTACCGTGCCTCGTGGCTGACCGCCGCCATCGCGCGGGCCGTGATCCGCATTCCCTGGATCGGGCTCGTCAACATCGTGGCCGGGCGCACGGTGGTGCCGGAGCTGATTCAGGAAGAGGCCACAGCGGAACGCCTGTGCCAGGAAGCCCGACGCGTGCTCACGGATCCCCGGACCTCTGAGGCCATGCGTGCCGGCCTGCAGGCGGTCCGCTCCTCCCTGGGCGAGCCCGGGGCATCGCGGCGCGCCGCCGAAATCGTGATCGCGGAGTGCCGGGCATGAGCCGGTTCATGCGACTGCTCGCCTATGTGCGCCCGTACTGGGTCCGACTGGCCGGCGCGATCCTCTGCTCGATCCTCGTCTCAGCGCTCACCCTCGCCTACGCCAAGCTGGTCCAGCCGATGCTCGACGACGTCTTCATCAGCAGGGATGCGACGTGGCTGGCCCTCGTGCCGCTCCTGCTCATGGCGGTGACCCTGTGCAAAGGCTTCGCGAATTACGGGCAGGCGTACCTCATGACCTATGTCGGCGTCCGCGTGATTACCGACATTCGCTGGGAGCTGTTCCACCATCTCATGCGTCTGCCGTTGAGCTTCCACCTGCGCGCTCCCTCGAGCCACATGCTCTCCCGCGTGATCAACGATGTGAACTGGATCCAGTATTCCGTGGCGGGTGTGTTGAAAGACCTCATTCAGCAGGGCCTGACCTTCGTGTTCCTGCTGGGCTACGTGTTCACCGTCAACTGGCGTTTGACGTTGCTGTCCATTGTGGTCGTCCCCCTTGCGGCGTTCCCCGTCGTCCGGTTCGGAGCGCGGATGCGCCGGTATGCCACCCGGGGGCAGGAGCGCACCGCGGATATGTCCCTGGTGGTCCAGGAGAGCTTGACGGGCATTCGTATCGTCAAAGGGTTTACCAGCGAGGCGGCCGAAGACGAGCGGTTTCGGACCGTCAACCAGGGCTACTTTCGCACCTGGATGAAGTCGACCCAGGTCTCCGCCCTGACGGCACCGGTCTTGGAGGCGGTGGGCGTGGTCGGAATCGCCGGCATCATCTGGTACGGTGGCGCGCAGGTCATCGCGGGGACGATGAGCGTCGGCGCCTTTTTTTCGTTCCTGACGGCCGTTTTTCTCATGTACAACCCCATCAAGCGTGTGGCCGGTGCAAACAACATCATCCAGCAGGCTTTGGCGGCGGCGGAGCGCGTGTTCGCCGTGATCGATCAGCCGACTGAAGCCGCAAGCGATCGGGGGACCAAGGTACTGCACGGCGTCCGCGAATCGATCGAGTTCCGCGAGGTCGCGTTCCGCTATCCCGGTCAGGAGACCTTCGCCCTCGACCACATCTCGCTCACCGTCCGGTCCGGCGAAGCGCTGGCACTGGTCGGGAGCAGCGGCGCGGGGAAGACGACCTTGGTCAACCTGATTCCCCGGTTCTTCGAGCCCACGTCGGGCGCCATTCTGGTCGACGGCACGGACCTCCGGGAGATCAGCCTCGCGTCCCTCCGTCAGAACCTCGGGATCGTCTCGCAGGAAACCTTGCTGTTCGACTCCTCCATCCGTGACAATATCGCCTACGGCAAGCCGGATGCCTCGGATGAGGAGATCATCGAGGCTGCGCGCGCGGCCTATGCCGACGAGTTCATCCGGGAGCTCCCGAACGGGTACGACACGATGATCGGGGAGAAGGGGGCCAGGCTCTCCGGCGGGCAGCGGCAACGTCTTGCGATCGCCCGCGCGATTCTTCGTGATCCGCCGATCTTGATTCTCGACGAAGCGACGTCGGCGCTGGACTCGGAATCCGAGCGCAAGGTCCAGCTGGCCCTCGCCAACTTGATGAAGAATCGGACCACCTTCGTCATCGCTCACCGGCTGTCCACCGTCCAGCACGCGGATCGCATCGCGGTGCTGGATCGGGGGCGTGTGGTCGAGTGTGGCTCGCACGACCAGCTCATGCAACAGGGCGGTCTCTATCAGCGGCTCCACGCGCTGCAGTTCCAGGGGGAACTACTCAGGACCCCGTAAGTGGGTAATTGGGTAAATAGGTAATTGGAGTAGTGGATAGGGAAGACTACGTGGTTGAATCGCGCCCATACTTTCCGAATTACCTAATTACCCACTTACCCAATTACCGACTTACCCAATGGTGACTTGGCTCAAACTCACCCTGCTGCCCCCGATTGGGGCGATGCTCATTCGGCTGCTCGGCACGGTGCTCCGTCTCGAGAGCCGTGGAACCGAACATGTGGACGCGCTGTATCGAGAGGGTCGACGAGTCATCCTGGCCTTTTGGCATGGGCGACAGCTCATGATTCCCATTGGGTACCGGGGCACAGGAGCCCACGTGCTGATCAGCCAGCACCAGGATGGAGAGTTGATCCATCGGATTATCTCTCGTTTCGGGCACCGGTCAGTGAGAGGATCCACGACAAGGGGAGGCGTGGCCGCTCTTCGGCAGCTCATCAAGCTCGGGCGATCCGGTGTCGATTTGGCCATCACGCCGGACGGCCCGAAAGGACCTCGGGAGGTCGTCCAGATGGGCGTCATCCACCTGGCCAGGGCCACCGGGCTCCCCATCCTTCCCTTGACGTTCAGCTGCTCAAAAAAAAACACTTCAAGAGCTGGGACGGCTTTCTCGTGCCCTACCCGATGGGACGCGGGCTGTTCGTTTGGGGGAAGCCGATCTGGGTGCAGCCGGATGCCAGTCCGGAGACGCTCGAAGCGAAGCGGCTGGAATTGGAGCAGGCGCTGAATACGATCACTACCGACGCGGACGTAGCCGTCAGTCGCAAAGAGGTAAGTGGGTAATTGGGTAAGGGGGTAATTGCGGGATGAGCCGACTGCCTGGACTGACCAATTACCTAATTACCCGCTTACCTAATTACGTGTTTTGAAATCATCATGTGGTATTTCCTCTACAATGTGGGACT
>JBFKNO010000021.1:0-17983 GCA_041629275.1 Nitrospiraceae bacterium | reverse complement strand
GGCCACGACGCAGGCCTCGTCCGCGAAGCGGTGGCGTCTGACGTACAGCACGGGCCTGTCGTGCGCCACGGCTTCCACGATGGTGCTGTACCCCGGCTTGGTCATGACCGCGTCGACCGAAGCCAGAAGGGTGGGAAAGGGGAGAGGGAGCTCCTGGTACGAGGTCACGCGCCGGCAGTGCGGGGGGACCGGCCCGCTGTGCACGAAGTGGTACCCCTGCATGCCTTCGGCGACATCGAACGGCACACCGTCCAGTGGCACCCCGCCGAAGCCGATCAGGACCACCCTCGTGTCCGGTGCCACGGCCAGCGCGCGCCGCAGCCGATCACGATCCGGACGAGCGTCCTGCCGAACGGGGCCGACGGGCAGCACCCTGCGAAAAGCCTTCATGTCGAGGCCCGGGCTGAGCCGGAGCATCCTGTCGGCGCGCCCGTAGGCGGCGCGAATCTCGTCGATGATGCGCTGATGGGTCGGCTCGGCCGGATCTTGGAAGACCTCCAGCACCAGGTCCCACGAGAGATTGCTCAAGGCCACCGACGGGACGGGGATCTGGCTCGCGGCGGCGATGGCCAGATGGGACACGTCCGAGAGGACCAGGCGGGGCCGAGCCTGCCGGATCGCCCGGATCTCCTCGGCGATCCGGCGTGACCACTCGCGGTGAAAGCTCCGATAGGCGTCCCACGTGGCGGGAATGTCCGTGTCCAGAGGGCCGCGCTGGACGCACCCGACGTCCTGCTCGGCCGCCGACACCTCCCAGTCCAGCGTCAAGCGGCCACGAAAGAACTCGGCGGGCACGCTGGTTCGGATCACGGCCCTGAGGCCGGGCACGCGCCGGCTGAGCTCGTTCACCACCGGCACGACCTGCGCCGCGTGGCCGAACCCGTGCCCCGAGACCGCACACCAGATGAGAGGACGCGTGTTCGCGTTCAGCATGTGAGATGACGTGCAGGGCCGCGGCGGTGTTCACGGATTCGCTCAATCATTTCACTCGCCGTCGCCCCCTCACCCTGGCCCTCTCCCCCGCTGGGGAGAGGGAAGGGAAAGGGAGGCCGCAACATGAACGACCGAATGAATTTCTGGCACAGCGCGCTAATCTGCGGATTCGAGAGGATCGATCGGGGTGATGTTGTACTGAAGCTCGAGGTCGAACTCGTCGATCAACTCATTGGCCACCTCGCGCCCCTGCGCGCTGCGCACCTCGCTGATGACCAGTTCGATCATCGGCGCCGCCCGGGGCCCGAACTGATCGATCGCCGACTGGATGCGCTGTCTCGCTGCGTCGAGGCTCACATCCGCATCACTAGACTATCTGCCGCTCAGAGTCAACCGCTCTCCGTGCCCCTGACCCCTCCCGCCTTCGCCAAGGCTTCGGCCTTCGCCGAGACAGGTCGGCTTCGGCCGACAAGTCGGCGGGCAAGGACCCCCGACGCCTGACGCTTCTTATGCCGGATGGTTGTACCCCTCGGCGCAGGGTTGTCCTCTCATGACGATCGCGTCCTGGGAGGTGCAGTAGACGAGATGGTTGGTGCTGGGATTGTCGAAACGAACGAGCAGCCCGTCTTGGCGCGCGAAGCGGCAGGCCTGTTTGAGCACGGGCATGACCCGCTGCTCGAAGGCATAGGGCGTCAGGGGCTCGTCCGGGCGGGTGGCCAGGTGCAGGTTCAGCGTGGAGGATTGCCCGTGGTTCCCGTCCTGCGAGCCGATGCCGTGCCACCATCGACAGGCGAGGCCCGCCTCGACCTCGGCGACCCAGCTCCCGAGCTTCTCGAGGAAGCGAGAGGAGCGCAGGCGTGAGGCGGGAATGGTCGCGTGTACCAGGATGGAGAGGAGTTGGGGAGCCGCGGCGCCGGGATCGAGGGGCGCCTCGGGTACGGGGACGATCACGGGGGTGCTGTGCTGCTCATCGAACGGCCATCGAATTTCGCCGATGCTGAGGCCGCCGGAGGTGTCGCCGGGAGCGTCGGCGACCTGCGGCCCCATCCGTCGAAGCTCGAGGCCGCCGTGACGCAAGGCCTGTGGCAGGAATGCGGCATCACCCAGGCTGCACTCACTCATCCGCAGCACCACCCCATCGGCGGTGGGGTGGGTCTTCCATGCGCCCATGCGGGTGTGCAGCCGCTGCGTGAGGAACGCGACGCGGGCGGCCAGGAGATTGGCAAACGGGGAAGGGACGACTGGCAGGGTCGGTTGCGTCATTGGGGGCGAGTCCTCTCGCGGAGGCGCGCGAGGCGGTCGGCGTCCGCGGGGCTCGTCCCGAGGCCGTACCGGGATTGCAGGAGCACGACGCGTTCGAGGCACCGCAGGGCCGATTGCCAGTCCGCGCGCTCTTCGTAGATGTCCGACAGCGCGCGAAGGGCAGCCGCCTCACCGACCTCGTTGCCCAGCTTGATGAAGTGCTCGGACGCGTTCGTGAGACAGCGCTCGGCCTGGACGGTATGGCCGGTCGCCGCAAACAGTTTGCCCAACTGGCTATAGGTGACGGCGAGCCCGTCCTCATCGCCGACTGCTCGGTGCAATTCCAATGCCCTCTTGAATCGGGACACCGCCTGCTCGTGGTGCCCCATGGTGGCTTCCTGTAAGGCGAGGTTGGAGTAGAGTATACCCAAGGCGCGGCGATCGTGGATTGGTTCCAATAAATCAAGTGCTTCCAGGTAATACGCCCTGGCGCGGTCCGGACGGCCCGCGTCAGCCTGCACATTCCCGAGGTTCACGAGGGTCTGACCGACTGCGCTCCAATCGGGGGGCTCGCGTCGCTGGATCTCCAGCACCTCGCGATAGCACTGCTCGGCCACCGGGTAGTCGCCCATCATGGCGCAGACGTTCCCGAGGTTGCCGAGGGACTCGGTCAAGGTGCGCGCGGGTCCTCCTCCCCGGTCCTCCGCGACGGCCAGCTCGTACTCCGCTCGCGCCCGACCCAGGTCCCCCCGATGCTCGAAGATCCGCCCCCGCTGTCGATGCCCCTGGCCCATGCCGGTAGGGTAGACCGAGCCGGCGGCGAAATCCAGCCGCTTGTCTGCCTCGGATGGCCGTGCTAAGGTGCCTGGCGAGCATGTCCAACCTTCACGCCGCGCAGGACGAGACCTCGACCGACTGCCTCGCCACGGTCATCCGCTACCACCAGGAGACGAAGCACCATTTCTCGCGCTACGCCCGCGCCCTGGGCTATCTGGACTGGGCCAATCAGCCGGACCCCTTTCGACGGTTCGACGGCGCGCCGGTCGCGTCCTTGCCGCTCTTGGGGCCGGAACTGGCCCCAGCCTCGCCGGCCTATGCGGATCTGTATCGCGCCGGAGCCGCGCCCTGCGTGCCCCTGTCGATCACCAGCCTCTCCCGGTTCCTGGAATTCACCCTGGCGCTCTCGGCCTGGAAACAGGTCGGTGACGTCCGGTGGTCGTTGCGCATGAATCCGTCCAGCGGCAACCTCCACCCCACCGAAGGGTATCTGCTCCTGGGTCCCCTGGATGGCCTGGGCGAGCAGCCGGGCTTGTATCACTATGCGCCCCAGGAACATGCGCTCGAACGCCGGGCCCTGCTCCCGGCCCAAGCCCACGCGTCGCTCATGGCCCCGTTCCCGCCGGATGCCTTCCTGCTCGGCCTCAGCTCGATTCACTGGCGCGAGGCGTGGAAATACGGGGAGCGTGCCTTTCGCTACTGCCAGCACGATGCGGGCCACGCCATCGGCGCCGCCAGGATCGCCGCGGCCACGTTGGGCTGGAGGGCGATCGTGCTCGACGGGGCGTCGGACGATCAGATCGTGACCCTCCTGGGGATCGGGCGCAGCGAGGATTTTCGGGATGCGGAGCGCGAGCATCCCGATTGCCTCCTCGTGGTCTGGCCCGAGGCTCGCGCCGCGGGAGAGTCGGCGGCGCCCGGCAGCGTGCCGCTCGCGCTGGAGGCCGAGGCCGTCGACGCCCTGGCCCGGGGACAGTGGGTCGGGCGGGCGAACCGGCTCAGCCGGGACGAGCCGGTGCCCTGGGCGATCATCGACGAGGTCGCAGTCGCGTCGTGGAAGGGCAGCCCTGAATCGCAACATCTGATGTGGGAGGGGGCAGAGGGCGGTGATGGCGCGCCCGCGCTAGAAGAGGACGTTGGATCGCCTCCCTTGGCGAAAACAGTCTCGGCCGGACAGATCATCCGGCAGCGCCGGAGCGCGGTCGCCTTCGATGGGAAGACATCCATTTCGGCAGCGTCCTTTTACGGGATGATGCAGCGGGTCCTGCCCCGTTGCGAGCGGCCCGTGAGCCGGCGTCCGATGCCCTGGGATGTCGTGCCCTGGTCCCCGCGCATCCACCTGGCCCTCTTCATCCACCGGGTGGACGACCTGCCCCCCGGATTGTACTGTCTGGTCCGCGATCCGGAGAAGATTGAGACGCTCAAAAGGGCCATGAACCCCGACATGGGATGGATGCCGGCGACTTCGTGCCCATCGGACCTGCCGCTCTTCCAGTTGGCGGAAGGCAATGCCCAACGTGTCGCCGCGCAGGTGAGCTGCCACCAGGAGATCGCCGGCGACAGCGCCTTCTCACTGGGCATGATCGCCGAGTTCGAGGCGAGCCTCAAGGAGGAAGGGCCCTGGTTCTACCGGCGGCTCTTTTGGGAGTCGGGGATCGTCGGGCAGGTGCTCTATCTGGAGGCGGAGACGGCCGGCGTCCGGGCGACGGGTATCGGCTGCTTCTTCGATGATCCCGTCCACGAGGTCCTAGGGCTGAAGGATCTCGCCTTCCAGTCCCTCTATCATTTCACGACCGGGGGCCCCGTGGAGGATCACCGGCTCTCGACGCTGCCAGCCTATCCGCCGGCGCGCTACGAGCCAAGAGCAGGGTGAGAGGTAAAACACTTCTGTAGCTGCGCCATCTCATGGCGCCTTCCGGGGGCAGCACAAGGTGCTGCAGCTACAATGAAGAACCCCGGTTACTGTCGTCGCACCAAGGCTTTCGACTATGTTCAAAATCAAAAAGAAGCCTCAGTCAAAAGACAAGGCCCCCGTCCTCTACAACATCATCGAGGACTACACCGAGCACGATGCCCCGGGGAACGTCTGCCTCTGCGCCATGACGGAGCCGGAGGATATCCAGGGGCACGCGAAGGTGCTCGCGGAGAGCTACGAGGTCCCGCTCGAAGTCATGGCCCGGCTCCTCGCGGAAGGCGGCGTGCACGTCTACACCGGCGGGGGACCACTCGTCACGCGCGGCGCCTTCGTCTCCCGCGTGGATCCGTCGGGTCATACGCCCAAGCGGACCTTTCTCATGGACATCATGCAATACGGGGAGGCGGAGCAGCTCGCAAGATCCGCCGGGCTCACCCTGGGGGACGCTGCGGAGCAGGTTTTCCGGCGCACCCTTCCGGTCGAGCTTCGCGAGCGTCTGGACCAGAAGAACTTGGGCCTGGATTACTCGAAGCTCGAACGGCAAGTGGCCGACGGGGGCGACATCAAGTACATCGATTTTCGCAAGGATTGGTCGCCGCACTTCAAACGTCTGTGTATCATGCCGAATGGGGAGCTGGTGGAAACCAGCGGGATCGAGGACTTCGCCCGCCTGCACGGAATTCCCGTGCCGGAGGCCGCGGAGCTGATCCGGGAAGGCGGCATTCGCGAGATCGAGGGCGGCGAAGTCCTGGCCTGCCAGATCGTCAACGGCCAGCCCGCGGTGGCGCGCTTCAACAGCCGTCAGTACCACAAGGCGAAGGCGCTCGCGGAGAGTCGGAGCCTGCACATCATGGATGCCCTGAGCGAGGTGGGCTTCAGCGACCCCGCCATGATGCGCGGCTTGAAGCGCGCGGAGTTGGGTGGGAAGAGGTAAGTGGGTAAATGGGTAAATAGGTAATTGGAAGATCAGAGAAGGGCGCCGAGCGATCGGAGGCTGAGCCACCTCATGAGCGAGTCGAATCGTCATCCTCATCGTGATGCACTCGTCCGCAATTACCTATTTACCCACTTACCCAATTACGACCATGCGGCGCGCCGTGCGATCATGGTGGGGTGCCTGTTTGTGACCCTGACCGCCTGTGCCGGCCCGAAGCCGATTCTCTATCCGAATGACCATCTTCAAGCGGTGGGCGAGGAAGCCGCGCAGCAAGACATCGCCGAGTGCATGGAGATGGCCAAGGCAGCGGGGGCGACCCCGCAAGAGGGGAAGGGGCGGCATGTTGCCGGGAGCACGGCCGCCGGCGGCGCGATCGGGGCGGCATCGGGAGCGGTGGGTGGCGCCATCGTCGGGGCGGCGGGCCGTGGGTCGGCGATCGGCGCCGCCGGTGGCGCGACGGCGGGGCTTCTGCGCGGCCTCTTTACGAAGCGACCGCCGAGCCGGGCCTTCACCGCCTTCGTCGATCGTTGTCTGATGGATCGAGGGTACGACCCCGTCGGGTGGGAATAGGCTCAGCGAGCCCCTCCAAACATCCACGATCCGGTCTCTCGCTCGCACAGGTGTGCTCGACTGCACTGACCCCATCGTGTTGCGCTGCCTTCCCGCGCTCCTCTCACAACGGTTGCCGCAAAACGTCGGATCGATGGTGCTCGACCGGCTCGTGATCACGCCGAGGGGAAGGGCGCTCGTAGTATCCTTGTGCAGGCCCTTTCAAGTAGGAGGGGGGCGTGTCCACAAAAACTGTGGATGCATCTGTGGATAAACGGTGGAAAAAGCTGATTCCTGGCTCTCGCCGTATCAAACGAACAGATTGCCTAATAATTAGGCATTGATGCCGGGCTGGCGTGACCACAAGATATGGGACCACCGAAGGAAAAACATTACACGGCGAGGAGATTCGATCGCGACGACGTCGTTCCCCGAGCTTGCTGGATCACACAGACGTGGAACGAGTATCGGCTGCTGATCAGACGTATCCTCAACACGAATCCGCCTGGGGATAATTGGCCCTGATCACCGACCTTGACAGGGCTGGAACCGGTGTGTTACTCGGCAATGTTTTGCCGGGTGAATGCCCTAGGAAGGAGGGAGTATGCCGGAAGGTCGGGTGCTCGTGGTGGATGATGAAGAGGATATCCGCAAGACCGTCCGGTTGACACTGACGAAAGCAGGGTTCGACGTGATCGAGGCTGCGGATGGTGTGCAAGGAATCGAGCGGATACGATCCGGGGACAATCCCGTCAAGGTCGATGCCATTATCTGCGACATTCACATGCCGAACATCAACGGTATGGAGGCGATAGAGTACTTTCGCCAGCAGTTTCCCTCCGTTCCGGTGATCGTGCTGACCGGAAAGCCCGATGCGTCGGGGGCGAGCACGCTGTTCAAGCAAGGCATCGTCGATTATCTGATCAAGCCGATCGAGCCGGAAAAATTGACAGCCGTGGTCAGAAAAGCGGCGAATGAACATGTCTTCAAAGATCCCTTCACGACCTAGACAGGAAAGCCGCATTTCCCAGCCGTCTGGCGTGAACCCCGCCGCCCTCATTTCGTGGCCTACGATGTGCTTCTCCAAGAACGCGTCGGCCATGCCAACTGGACAACGGGTTGGGACCTACCCCTGACCCAAGGAGGACTCATGTCCGCCCAAGAAAAATCCTTGCCCGAACCGGTCTCGACCGAGGAGCGTCGCAGGCAGCAGCGCCGGGAGCATGATCGTCGCCTTCTGCAAAGGGATCGCGAGCTCGAGGCAGCGCGCCGCATCAGTGAGGCGTTGTTCCAGCACCTGAGCACGGATGAGCTGGTGGAGAAGGCGCTCCAGACGGCACTGGAAGTCGTGGATGCGGAGAGCGGGTCGATCCTGCTGGCGGACTCCGAATCCAAGCAGCTCGTGTTTCGGCATTCCATCGGAGCCAGTCCGGTCCAAGCGGGAACCGCCATTCCATGGGAGAAGGGGATTGCGGGGGCCGTATTTCAGTCGGGCGAGCCGATCGTCATCGGAGATGTCAAAGCCGACCAGCGGCATTTTCCGGATATCGACGCCCTGACTCAGCATGTCACGCGCGACATGATCGCCCTGCCGCTCAAACGGTGGGAGGGGGAGCCGATCGGCGTGCTGGAGGTCTTGAACAAGAGAGAAGGACGTTTGAACGACGGGGATGTCGCACTCTTGAGCGTGGTCTCCGCCATTGCGGCCAGCTCGATCGAGCAGGCACGGCTCCATCACGAAGCCAAGCTGGCCGAGGTGGTCCGGCTGCTCGGCGACATCAGCCACGACATCAAGAATCTGCTCATGCCGGTCTTCACGGGGGCCGGACTGTTGGAGGGTGAGATCAGGGACCTGTACGAGGGATTGCCGGACAAGAACCGGACCAAGGCGGAAGCGGGCTACAAGATGTGCCAAGAGGTAATCGCCATGTTCGGCAATTCGACCAGGCGGATCCAAGACCGGGTGAAGGAGATCGCGGATTGCGTGAAGGGGATGAGCACCGAGCCCATCTTTGCGCCCTGTGACGTGCACGCGGTCATGAAAGCGGTCTTTGAAGCCTTGAGCTGGCAGGCCGACCAGAAAAAGCTCAGCCTCAAGAGCGAGGGATTGGACCGCATGCCCCAGATCATCGCGGATGAACGGCGGCTCTTCAATGCCTTCTACAATCTCATCAACAACGCGATTCCCGAGGTCCCTGTCGGAGGATCCATCACCATCTATGGGAAGGAAGATCCGCCGGGAGTGGGGATTTTGGTCTCCGTGGCCGATACCGGCCGCGGCATGCCCCCGGAAGTTCGTGACAGTCTGTTCACGGCCCGTGCCAAGAGTCGAAAAGCTGGTGGAACCGGTCTGGGAACCAAGATTGTGAAAGATGTCGTGGCCGCCCACCGCGGGCGTATCTCGGTCGAGAGCACGGTCGGCGTCGGCACCACCTTTTACGTGCACCTCCCCGTTTCGCAGCCGGTCAGTTAGCCGAACCCGCCAGCATCTGGTTCCCCGCCATCACTCCGCGACGAAGCGCCCGGCCAAATGCACCGACGGCCATGCACGGCTGCATCGACGTCGCCCCGCGTCAGCCACTCCAGAAACGCCACACTTGCCCGGAGGCCGAGACCCCCTGCGCGACCACAATGGGGGGGGAGATGGGGGGGGGCCGATTGGCATGTCTCCTGACGGGGGCTTTTGGGCTCGCCTTGCGGGGTGCTGTGACAGGGTTCATACCTTCAGACGCGGTGGGTATGAGATAAAAGGATCCAGGGAAGTTATCCAGTCGCATGACCAGAGGCCTCTGGCTTCTGCCCTTGGGAAGAGGGGAAGGAATCATGACCGAGAGTCTCATAACCGTATGGAATATAGATATTTTCAGGCTCGTTTTTCTGGTTGCCATTTTCACCAGGAGCCTTTATTATTCGGCGCTCTACTTAGGAAGAAACGTCCATTTGGACTTCTTCAGGCCCCGGCCAAATGGCCCGGGCTTTTTTCTGGAGACCAATATAAGCGTTTTATAAAGAAGGGTGGGAAATTGGTTGAGGAAATAGGTGGCGCTGGCCTAGAGGCCTTGGCCTAATGCTTATCAGGGGGGTGGGCGATGGGAAAAGCAGTGAAGCTTTCACCCGAGACCTCGGCAGGCAGTGGATTTCTGGAGATGATTGCCAGTATGAGAAAGGGGCCGGGGGTGCTGCTCTTGACCGATGCCTTGCAACTGCTCTACCTCAACCACGAGGCGGTCGTCATGAACAGGCGGCTCATCGGCACTCATGACACGAGCGTATATAACGGCATCCTGGCAAATGAGCTCATCGATTTTGCTGAGGAAATCGTAGAGAATTTGAACGAAAAGCGAGACACGAAGGAGTGGGAGCATTTTCAGTTGACGCGCGTCGCGTTTACTGATCCTCCGCCAATCTTGATCCGAGGGATCGGCATCCCTGCTTCCCGCTCGCTCCTCATCCTGATGGAGAATTTGAGCGATCAGCATCGCGCGGAGCTCAACATGAATGGTCATCACCGCATTACGGAGCGAGAGCAAGCGGTGATCAAATGTCTGGCTGTTGGTATGACGAACAAGCAAATCGCGCAGTGCCTCAAGCTCAGCGAGCATACCGTGAAGGACCACCTCAAGCATGTCATGCACAAGACCGAAACGCATACGCGCACGGCTTTGCTCATGCGTGTCGGCGTGGGGGTCACGAAGAACCAGGGTCAGACGGCACGACCTGGAAGTGAGCAGCTGGCCTCAAAAGGCTTCAGCAGTGAAAGGACGTCCGCGGGGGAAGCCACCACACGCAAGCATGCCTTGGATTCCTGACCCTAAGCCATTCGGTTGGTCACGCTGGGCATCCATGAGCGCCGGGCCTGTTCCATAAGGCGCCACCCTTCCCGGCTGTAGGGGACGGGGTCCGCCCCGCACAGACCTCTCCCCCAGCACCTGGGTCGAAGCCCGATCGCGCCCACAGGTTGCAACAGGTTCATTCCCCCCCCCCTCATCGTTCAACCGTGTCCCGGACTCTCGTGAGGGTCGAGACATCCAAGAGGCCGCGTCAACACGTGCTGACC
The DNA here is from genome assembly GCA_041629275.1 of Nitrospiraceae bacterium. Lineage (GTDB taxonomy): Bacteria > Nitrospirota > Nitrospiria > Nitrospirales > Nitrospiraceae > JBFGRM01. The sequence goes on along the minus strand of JBFKNO010000021.1, from coordinate 7,573 downwards.
GCCGGGACGCAGAGTCCAAACAAGTGTGTCGGCGCCAGGTGCAGAACCACAACCGGTCAACACGGGCGCCGTCGCTCGAGCGCAGCACCTCGCGACATCGGTCATTCTGCGCCCACCCCATAGGCCTGCCAGGGCAGTCGGAGGGGGGCCGTTGGTGGCTCGAGCCGCCTCGACAAAAAGATACAAGCAAATAAACATTAATTGCTTACAAGTAGGTGCATCCCCTATTCAGGGGAGTCCCTAATTCGGGGGAATTGCAATTTGTGAAAGCTTGCGTCCTAATACCGGCGACTCACAACGAGATCGCAGGCGATCCGTCTCATCACGCGCGGTGCTCCGCCGGCTGCGCGGAAGGAGAGTGGCAGCGTGCGGAGCGGCACCGCAAAAGCGAGGAGCTCAACACATGCACGAAGCGCACGCGCGGTGTGGGCTCTCCTTGCCGTGCTCCTTCTCGCATGCGTGAGCGCTTCGTCCGCTAGCCTCGCGCAGCACGCGATTCCCGTCGCGCTGCCGGCTCCTGATCAGCAGAGTCGCTTCTCCGACACATCTCGATCGCCAAACAACCAGCCGCCCATCGAGCTGTCGCAGTCCACGCCGAAGCAAGCCAGTCCCATGCTCCTCAAGACGTTTGGGAGCCTGCCCCTCCAGTTCGAGGAGAACCAGGGCCAGACGGACCCACAGGTGAAGTTCCTTTCCCGGGGCCGGGGCTACACGCTCTTCCTCACGCCGACGGAGGCGGTGCTGGCGCTGCGGGGCGTCGGTGGAAAGGGCATGGGGAAGGGTGAGATGGGCAGGCGGCAGACGGACGGCGGCCAGCGCAAGGCGGATGGGGGAAAGCCCCGTCCGAACGATCTCCTTGCGCCCGATTCCGATGCGGGAGGCTTCGGTGCAAGTGACGGGAACGCCGTGGCCGATCTCGCAGAGGCGCGCGATCAGAATGGGTCGGGATCCCAGGGATCACAGTCTGTCGAAAATCCCGATGATCCCTTCGCCGGTGAGCGACTGGCGCGCGGGCCCCCGGCCGTCGTCCGCATGCGCTTCGAAGGTGCCAATTCCAACCCCACCGTTGTCGGCCAAGACAAGCTCCCCGGCATCGTCAACTATTTCATCGGCAGCGATCGCTCGCAATGGCGGACCGAGATTCCCACCTATGCGAAGGTCCAGTACAAGGACGTCTATCCCGGTATCGACCTCGCCTATTACGGCAACCAGGGCCAGCTCGAATACGACCTGATCGTCGCCCCCGGCACCGACCCGAGTCAGATCAAGCTCGCCTTCGAAGGCGCGGACAAGCTTGAGCTGGACCCCGTCACCGGTGATCTGATCCTCTCCCTTCCGATCCCCTCTCCCCTGGGGGGAGTGGGCGTGGGTGTGGGGGAAAGTGCCACAGCAGAGCTGAGACTGCGAAAGCCCCTCGTCTACCAGCTCGACGACACGGGCCAGAAGCATATCGTCGCCGGAAGCTATGTGCTGCTGGCGCCGCGCCACAGCCCCTCGTCTGGCGTGCCTGCGGCCGTAGGCGGGCATCCAGCCGGCCTCCCCCCGACGGTCGCTGTTCAGCTCGCCTCCTACGATGAATCCCGACCGCTGATCATCGACCCCACCCTCGCCTATTCGACGTTCCTAGGCGGAGGATCTGTTGATACGGCTTTCGACCTTACCGTGGATGGGCGGGGGAATGCGTACGTGGTGGGTCGAACCTTGTCCACCGACTTTCCTACTGCAAACCCCCTCCAGCCCTCCATTGCCTTTGTCGGCACGACCGACGCCTTTGTCGCGAAACTGAACGCATTAGGCACCACCTACGACTATGCCACCTACCTCGGGGGGAGCGGCAGTGATGAAGCGCACGCCATCGCCATCGATGCCGCGGGGAATGCTTATGTGGCTGGGTGGTTCACTGCGAATTTGGGCTTTCCCTCCACCATTGACTTTCGGCAACCTCCCGTTGGCATCGGAACCTCAGATCCCTTTGTCACAAAAATCAATGCGGTGGGAAGTGCGATTGTCTATTCCGCCCTTCTCGGGGGTACGGCAAACGACCAAGCCCTCGGCATTGACGTTGATGCCGGCGGCAATGCCCATGTAGCTGGGTGGACCCTGTCAACGAACTTCCCCACCGCCAATGCGCTGCAGCCAACCCCTGGCGACTTCAGCGCAGACTTTCCAGACGCCTTTGTCACCAAGCTGAATGCTGCAGGCGACGGGCTCGTCTATTCCACCTACCTCGGGGGCGACCAAGGGGAGGAAGCGCATGATATTGCTGTCGATGCGGCTGGAAATGCCTATGTGACAGGGTGGACTCTCTCGACGAACTTCCCCACCGTGAACGCTTGTCTACCTTGCGACGCTGGTTTCGTGGTTGACCAGGACGCCTTCGTGACGAAACTCAATCCCTCGGGTGGCGCATTTGTTTATTCCACCTATCTCGGAGGAGCGGGTGCCGACCGGGCAACGAGTATCGCCGTCGATACCGCAGGGTTTGCTTATGTCGGGGGATGGACTGTCGCGACGGACTTCCCGACGCTCACCCCCGTGCAGCCCGCGTCTGGAGGGAGCCAGGACGGCTTCGTCGCCAAACTCAACACGGCAGGCGATGGTCTGGTTTATTCCACTTACCTCGGCGGTAGTGGTGTGGACCAACCCTCCAGCATCACCCCTGATTTAGTCGGAAACGCCTACGTGGCGGGCTGGACCGACTCCACGGACTTTCCAACGGTGAACGCTCTGCAGTCCGCGTTTGGCGGCGGCCCGGATGACGGGTTTGTCACGAAATTCAACGCGGCAGGCAGTGCCCACGTGTTTTCCACCTATCTCGGCGGTATCGGTCAGGACCGGGCCTACGGGATATCGCCTGATCTGGCCGGAAATGCCTACGTGGCTGGAGTTACCAACTCGGGCAATTTCCCCACTGCCAGCCCTTTGCAACCGTCTCCTGGCGGCGTCGATGACGCCTTCGTGACCAAGATCGTCAACTCCGGCTCCCCGGTCGCCTGGGGGAGGAACGATTTTGGAGAGCTGGGTGATGGATGCTCGCCAGGTGGAGGGGGAGATTGTGAGAACCGAAGTAGCCCCAACATCGTCGTCGGTCTGACCGGGCAGTTTGTGGCTGTGGCGGGTGGCGGCGGGCATAGTCTGGCGCTGAAGGCTGATGGGACGGTCTGGGCCTGGGGCAATGGGACGGATGGGCAGTTGGGAAATGGCTGCCGCGCTGGAAGCGGTGTTGGGAACAAGGATTGTGACACCACGTCACCCATTCAGGTGAGCGACCCCACTGACCCCACGAATTTTCTGGCGGATGTCGTAGCGATTGCCGCAGGGAGTGAAGCGGGTAGTGGGAGCGCCGAGGGGCACAGCGTGGCGCTGAAGCGCGATGGGTCGGTTTGGGCGTGGGGCGCCAATGGGAGTGGTCAGTTGGGGAATGGATGCACCGTCAGTTCAACGTGCGACGGGACCAGCCTCCCCGTGCAGGTCGTGGATCCGAGCGAGGCGTCCGGCTTTCTGACGGATGTCGTGGCGATTGCCGCGGGTCAGGACCATAGTCTCGCTCTGAAAGGAGATGGCACAGTCTGGGCCTGGGGCCGAAATGGCCAAGGAGAGTTGGGCGATGGAGGCGTGGCCCCAAACCAGGGCACCGGCACACTGGTGCAGGTGCTGGACGTGGGCGGCGGGCCCGGCGTGCTCCAGGGAGTGGTCGCCATTGCGGCGCGCAATCGACAGAGTATGGCGCTGCGGGGTGACGGCACCGTGGTCGCCTGGGGTGACAATGGTCAAGGCAGATTGGGCGATGGAACGACCACGAACAGTGATGTTCCCGTCCAAGTAGTGGGCGAAGGCGGTGTCGGCGTCTTGACCGATATCGTCGCCATTGCGGCTGGAGAAGACCACAGCCTGGGGCTCGCATCCAATGGCGAAGTCTGGGCCTGGGGTGACAATTCGAGCGACGCGTTGGGCAACCCCGGGGCCGGTGGCACGAGTCCCACGCCTGTCAAGGTTGCGGGAGAAGGCGGAATCGGAAACCTGACCGGCATCATTGCCATTGCTCCCGGGAAGGATTTCAGCGTGGCCCTCAAGGGCGATGGGTCGATCCGAACGTGGGGGGAGAATGCAAGAGGCCAGCTCGCGAACGGATGCACGTTTGGGGTGGACTGTGCGGATAGCGGAACGCCGGTCATTGTATCCGACCTGACCGACGTGGTCGTGATCTCAGCCGGATCCTCGCACGGATTGGCACTGACCGCAGCCGCGTTGATCGAGGCGGATTTGGCGCTTGCCTTTGGGCTCGTCCCATCGCAGCCCATTATTGGCGACACCCTCACGTATGACGTGAGCGTGTCGAACAGCCTTGGGCCTGATGACATTCCGGATGTCGCCGTGACCGTGGGACTCCCACCCGGCGCTGCGGCGTTTGATCCGCTCACGGGTCCCTGCACGGAGAGTGGTGGCATCGTCACCTGCCCGCTCGGCACTGTCACCAGCGGAAGCTCATCGCCCGTCGTCCAGTTCGAGGTTGCGGCACCCGGGACGCCAGGCATTTTTACCAGTTCCGCGAGCCTAGGGTCCTCGGCCCTGTTCACAGATCCGGATGGCACGAACAACAGTGCAACAATAGTGACGAACGTGCGATCCGATGCAACCCCCGAATCCGACCTGTCGGTCACGATCACGGACACGCCCGATCCCCGTGTGCTCGGCGGCGGGGACATCGCCTACAGCGTGACGGTGACGAACAATGGGCCGGATGTTGCGACGGGCGTCGAGCTGTCCGGCTCCGTCACGCCGGCCTCGGCCACGATCGATTCGATCAACCTCATCAGCCCGCCCACGGGCTCGCTCACCTGCATGGGCGGGGCGATCGACTGCCAGCTCGGTGACCTCGATGTCGGCGATGCGGTGACGGTCGAGATCCGGGTCACGCCGACGGTGACCGGCCGGCACACCCTGCTCGTGAGCGCGGTCAGCATGGGCTCGGGCCTGGGCGCGGCGGTGCCCGATCCCCAAGGGGCGAACAGCCTCAACGTCGCGGAGCCGACGGACGTCGGCAACGCCGTCTACACCGTGAACAGCACCGGCGATGCGAACGACGCGGACACGGCGGACGGTGTCTGCGAGACGACGACGCCGGGCGAATGTACCCTGCGCGCGGCCATCGAGCAGGCCAATGACCTGGCAGCCTCGGCCGGAACGGACGTTATTACTTTCAACATCGGCGCGGGAGGGGTCCAGACCATCCCACTCGCGTTTGAGCTGCCCACGATCACGGATCCCGTCGTCCTCGACGGCACGAGCCAGCCGGGTTTCGCCGGCACGCCGATCATCGAGCTGAATGGCACGAGCGCCGTGCCACTGGCCGGCCCCTCGGCGGACGGGCTCCTCGTGACGGCAGGCAGCAGCACGATTCGCGGGCTGGTGATCAACCGGTTCAGCGGGCGGGGCATCAACCTGACCGTGGGCGGCGGGAACGTCGTCGCGGGGAATTACGTCGGGACGGACGTGGCGGGCACCGCGGCCCTGGGCAACGCGCAGATCGGCATCAGTATCACGAGCCCGAACAACACGATCGGGGGATCCAGCGTGGCCGAACGGAATGTCATCGCGGGCAATGCCACGGAGGGCTTCGTGGTCGCGAGCGACGGCAACGTGCTCGAGGGGAACCACATCGGGCTGGGCGCCGATGGGGCCACGGCGTTGGGCAATCGGAACGGCATCTTTATAGAGGGTGGCAACAGCAATCGGATCGGGGGCACGACCCCCGGCGCCGGCAACGTGATCTCCGGCAACTCGGGTCCGGGCGGCGGATTCGGGATCAACCTAGTGGATGCCACCGGCAACGTCATGCAGGGCAATCGTATCGGGACGAACGCTGCAGGAAGCGCGGCCATGCCCAATTCCGGCGACGGGATTCGAATCACGTCCACCTCCGCCACGCCGCCCACGAGCGCCAACAACATGATCGGCGGAACGACGCCGGGCGCAGGCAACCTGATTTCGGGAAACACCTTTCACGGGATTGTGATCAATACCGGGACCGGCACGGTGATCCAGGGGAACACCATCGGCCTGGAGGCAACAGGGAATGCGGCGCTTGGCAACGGAGAGGGCATCCTGCTCTTCAATACCACGACTGCGACGCAGATCGGCGGGACGGCGACCGGCGCGCGGAACGTGATTGCCGCCAGCGTGGACCATGGCATCGAGCTCAGGGGTCCTCTCGTGACCGGAACGGTCATCCAGGGCAACTTCATCGGGACCGATGCGACGGGCACGCTGCGCCGGGCGAACCAGAATAACGGGATCTTCATCGACGAGTCACTCGGCAACACGATCGGCGGTGCCGCGCCCGGCGCGCGGAACGTCATTTCAGGGAACGCCGAAAATGGCATCCGCATCGAAGGGGCGGGAGCGAGCGGCAACGTCGTGCGGGGCAACTACATCGGCACGGATGTGACGGGGACGGCGGACCTCGAGAACAGCATCATGGGCGTCTTCGTCGACGGGGCGCCGAACACGACGGTGGGCGGCAGCGCGGCCGGGGCCGGGAACCTGATCTCGGGCAACGTCGTGGACGGGCTGCAAATCCGAGGCGCCACGGCGGTGAACGGCGTGGTCCAGGGCAACATCATCGGATTGGACGTCACGGGCACCGTCGCGCTGGGGAACGACCGCCACGGCGTCTTCGTCGACGGGGCCTCGGGCACGACGATCGGCGGCACCGTGGCCGGCGCGCGCAACGTCATCTCCGCGAACGGACCGGTGGGGCTTGGCGGGGATGGCGTCCGGATCGTGAACGGCGCGACCAATACCATTGTGCAGGGCAACTACATCGGGACCGATATCACGGGCACAGTCACGGATCCCGATACCATCCCGGGCAACGGGGATGAGCTGGGGAACTCGCTGGACGGCGTCCGCATCGGACAGCCGGGCACGGCGAACAACCTGATCGGCGGGGCATCGACAGGCGCCGGGAACGTCATCTCCGGCAACGGCACGAACGGCGTCGAGATCAACAATGCCGCCACGCTGAATACGGTGCAGGGCAACTGGATCGGCACGGGTGTCTCCGGGACGGCGGCCTTGGGGAATGGCCTGCACGGGGTCCTCCTCTCGGGCCTCCTCTCGGCCGTCAACGACAACGTGATCGGCGGGACGCAGCCCGGGACGCCCAATCGCATCGCCTTCAACGGGCAGGATGGCATCAACGTGTTCTCTTCGGGCACGGGCAATCAGTTGCTCGGCAACTCCGTCGAAGGGAACGCCGGACAGGGGATCGATCTTGGGGTGACCGACGACGGCGTGACCCCGAATGACGTCGGGGATCCCGACATCGGGCCGAACAACCTCCAGAACTTCCCCGTCCTCACAACCGCGACGAGCACCGCGAGCGGGACCGCCATCGAGGGGACCCTGAACAGCACGGCGAACACGACCTTCCGGCTCGAGTTCTTCGCCAACGCCGCCTGCGACGTCTTCGGCAACGGCGAAGGCGAGCTGTTTCTGCGCGCGACCGAGGTGACCACCGACGGCAGCGGGGATGCCAGCTTCGCGGTGACAACCTCGACCGGGGGGAATC
>JBFKNO010000020.1:0-18467 GCA_041629275.1 Nitrospiraceae bacterium | reverse complement strand
TGCGGCCACGCCAGCGTGACCCTCGACGGGTTGCCCGCCGGCACCCACCATGCCACCGTCACCGTGACCGCGCCCGGCGCGGGGAACAGCCCGCAAGCGCTTCCGGTCACCTTGGTCCTCGACGGAGTCTCCCCCACGCTGGCGCTCGACCGGACGAGCCTGTCTTTCGTCGGCACGGAGGGCGCCGCCGATGCCCCCGACCAGGCCGTTGAAATCCGCAACGCAGGGAGTGGAACGCTCACGTGGAGCGCCGACACTGCGGCGGCGTGGCTGAGCGTGAGCCCCGAGGCCGGCACCGCCGGCTCCGTGCCTGACAGCCTGACGCTGCACGTCGACCTGGCGGCGCTTGCCGTCGGCACACACACCGCCACCGTCACTATCCAATCGGCAGAGGCGGCGAATTCGCCCCGGGCCATCACGGTCTCGGTGACCGTAAATCCGGCCGCGACGGCCTCGGCCACGCTCGCATGGGAAGGTAACGACGAGAGCGATCTGGCGGGCTACCACGTCTATCGAAGCACGATACCGGGGACCTTCGGTGCCCCCATCGCCACCGTCTCTCCCGCAACGACCACGTACACGGACAGCGCGCTCGCGCTGAACACGACCTTCTTCTGGGTCGTCACCGCGTTCGACTCCCTCGGGAACGAGAGTGTCCACTCGAACGAGGTCAGCAAGAGCATCTACTGAGGCGGGCGCTCAGGGAGCGCCGTCAGGAGGGTGGTCTCTAACGCATTGCTCGGACGCGATGACGCGAGCGGGATCCGAGACGGGGTTCTGCGCCGGAGGGCGCCGCTAGTCGAGGAGGGCGTCGTTGGCGTCGGGGTAGTCCAGGCCCTGGCCGAGATCGTTGATGTGCCACTGATCCAGGGTGGCATCGCTGTCGATGTTGGACACGGCGGTGGCGGTGAATTCGGCGACCACGACCGCGCCCGGTAATGTCCCACCAGAGGGAACGAGCGTATTGTCGGGCCACGCCTCACCCGTGCCGGCCTTCAACAGGTCCACCTTCGGCGTCCCGGTCGAAGGACTTCCGCCGCCGTTTGCGGGGCTGCGATAGGCATACCGGTTGTTCACGCCCTGCAAGGCGAACCCGATCTCCCGGAAGCTCCCAAACCTCAGGTGCTCTCCATAGAACGCCATTTCCGAGACGTGAATGCGGCTCAGGTTGGACTTGGCCTCCGTGTGGCGCGCCTTCGCCTGGTACCGTTGGTACAGGGGGAGCGCCAGCGTCAGCATCAGCATCACCACGGACACTGTCGTCACGAGCTCCTGCATCGTGAAGCCGTCCTCACCAGTCACTCGGCCATACCGGCCAAGCCGTTGTCTTCGTTGCGGTTGCGGCATGCTTCGGGACATTTCTCAGCCAATCACACACGACTCCGCCGGCCTCGATGCCCGGCCGATGCGGCGGAGGCTCACCCATTGTGCCCGACGCGGGGGAGCCGGCTTCCATTCCGCAGGGGTAGGGCTCGCCCATCCCTCCGCATGGCGCAGCATCCCCCACACGGCTACCCCAAGCTTGCCGGGTCTGCCTCCATGCCCGAGCCGACTATTAGACTATTAAATGGTGGGACAAGATTGCCCCCGACGGCCAACCTGGCAGACGCCACCAGGAGGCCCAATGTTCTCTTTCCCCACCCAAGACCTCTCTCGTGTCCAATTTCGTCTCTGAGAGCACCTGGATGGACCCCGGCGCTCACGAGCGCGGCGAGAAGGAACAAGAACCCTTACCAACCGACTCTGGCACAGGCGTTGCTGATTCCCTCCTCCGCGGAGGAGCTCCTCTCCAGGAGCTGGGGTGTCACGTCAGGCGCGGCATCGTCATGTTGCCCGCGCGACACCAGATCCGTGGGAACCGACAGAGGCACGGGCTCCGCATCCCCTGGTCACTGACCGGCCTAGACGGGATGGGCCGCGCCAAGGCCTTGACGACGAGGACGATGCCAGGACGCGTGGCGGCGAGTCCTGGCGGAACGAGGGTGGAGGCCGACATGATCACACAGACTCAGGTCGCGGACGACACGGGTTTGGACACGCTCCAGCAGCCGGCGGCGGTCGATGCCAGTGCCTATGCCTCGTCCCCAGTCCCGGCAGGTCACGTCGATCCGAGACGGGCGCGGTCCGTGCTCATCGTCGACGACGACGCGATGATCCGGGCCGTGCTCAGACGCGCGTTGGAAGCGACGGGCTTCCTGGTCACCGAAGCGGCAACCGGAACGGACGGCATCGCGGAATACCGGCGGAACCCGACCGGCCTCCTGGTCGTCGATCTCATCCTGCCCGACATCGACGGCGTGGACGTGTTGCTGGACCTGACCTGGGACTATCCCGACCTCGAGGTCGTCGCCATCAGCGGAGGCAGCGGCAAGCTGGACTTTCTCGATGTGGCGGAGAAGTTCGGCGCCAGCGGCGTGCTGAAAAAACCGTTCGGTGTGGAGCAGTTGCTGCAGATCGTCGGGGAGATTTTCGGCACCCAGCCCCGCCCCGACGAAGGCTCATGGGATTTGAGAAAGCACCCGCGCTTTGCCGCCCGAATGCCCGTGGCATTCGCCGGCGAATACGACATCGGGCGCGGGCACCTCGTCGACCTTTCGCTGGGAGGCTGCGCGGTGGAGTGCGAGGTGGTCCCAAGGCTCGATGCCTCACTCACGATGTACCTCACGCTGCCGAATCATCCCTCTCCCCTCCTCGTGGATTTGTCGAACGTGTGCTGGACCGGCGACCGGAAATTCGGCGTGCGGTTCGTGTGGATGGAACCCGCCACCCAACAGATCGTGCGAGAGACGCTGCGCCAGATCGTGACCTCGCCGGACACCCTTCGCTGAGCACCCACCGGAAGACGGGCCGATCATGAGACACGGGCGAGGGGAGAGCGATGACTGGTCATGAGGTCGCCCCGGAAGGGGCCGGAGCTGGCGCCCAGGCAGCGCGCCAGGAGCCGCGCCGGAAGGCGGCGCTCATCATTGGCGCCGACACCGAGACCCGCGCCGTGCTGCATCTCGGCCTGGAACAGGCGGGCTTCACGGTGGCGGAGGCCGGCAGCGGCGCCGAAGGCATCACCCGGCACCGGATGGCGCCGGTCGACCTGCTCGTCCTGCACCTGCCCGGGTCCGACAGCGACGGCCTGGACGCCTTCCTGGATCTGGGCTTGGATCACCCGGACCTCGAGATCATCGTGATCAGCGACGACCACGGAGCGCCGAGCGACGCGGAGAAACAGCTCGGCGCCCGCCGGATGCTGAAGAAACCGTTCGGGGTGGAGCAGCTCCTTCAGGCCATCGACGGCGTCGTCGGGATGCGCGAGGCCGTCCGCGAACTCCGCAGGCATCCGCGTTACTCGACGAGGGTCCCGGTGGCCTTCGTCGGCGATCAGGGAGAGGGGCGGGGATCCATCGTGAACCTGTCCCTCGAGGGATGCGCCGTGGACAGCGACAGTGCCCTTGCCCCCGGCACCTTGCTCCTGCTTCACCTCACCGTCCCGAATGTGACGTCCCCCCTCACGGTCGACGTCGCCGCAGTCCGATGGACCCAGGGACAGCGCTTCGGCGCGCAGTTCCTCTGGATGGATCCCCCGGCCCAGGAGACCTTGAAGAAGTTCCTTTTCGAGCTCGCGAGCCCTGCGTGACCGCCCTCTCTGAGACGACTCCCCCGACACTGCTCCTCACAGCCTGACGGACAGCCCCGGCGGATTCCCCGCGGCAGCACCTCGCCGGCTCAGCGGCTCCCGATGAGCATTGTGCGTCAAATGTATACGGGCGCTGAGGAATTCGGTATATTTCACGGAAGCAGCCCCTCACGCGAGGAGCTCGCCGCGGAATGTCCACCCTGCCAAGTCGCCGTGACCTTTGCTGATGGTGCACAGGCGCCACGAAGCCTCTCGCAGGCTTCTCGACGCACCGGCGATTCGGCACCGCGGTACCTGCGGCGAGACCAGACTTCGAACGTCCCGACCGTCCGGCACCGACGCGGAGCCCAGGGCGCGCCGGTCCCGGGCGTGGAAAGGCGGTCATGACGCAGGACAGGAATGACACCAAGGGCGAGGGAGGTGGAATGGAACGTCGAAAGTTTCCGCGCTTCGACATCCGGTTGCCGGTCGCATTTTCGGGACCTGGCGGGGCGGCAGAGGGCGTGGTCGTCAATCTCTCGCGGGAAGGGTGTTGCATCGCGAGCGACGCCAGGCCGCCCGCAGGCACATACCTCGACCTCCGCCTCCAGCTCCCGGACGACGCCTCCCCGCTCACCATCGAATCGGCCGCGGTGCGATGGGCCACCGAGCAGGAATTCGGCCTGCAGTTTCTGTACTTGAAGCAGGTCGTGCACGCGCGTCTCGATGTCTTCGTCGACGCCCTGGAAGCGCGCGCCGCCCCCCAGCTCCCATCGTCCGGCGAGAAAGATTCGCCGTGAACGCACCCATGAGGGGGTGTGGTCCTGCCGCCGCTTTCTTCCTCCATCTATCGTCTAGTCCCTGTCCCTACCAAGGCGGGGTACGCGATCTCCCGGGTGGCTGCTATGATTGAACTTCTGCCGCCAACCCAGGTACCGGACACATCACCTCAGAGGAGGTCTCGATGAATCTACGCTCAGAATCGCGCCTACCGATCGCGTGCTCGGCCACCTTCTCCGGTTACAAGCTCGATCTCGAGGGCCAGGTCAAAAACCTGTCCCTGAGTGGGTGTGCGTTGGAGACCGAGGATCCGATCCAGCCGGGAACTCCGCTGTTCCTGAGCGTGTTTTTGCCCGACAGCGACGAGCCGCTCGAGATCGAGCTGGCGACCGTGCGGTGGTCGCAGGAGGGCGCCTGCGGCCTCAAGACCATCATCATGGGCCTGGAAAGCCGCGAGCGCCTGCAGACCTTCCTCGAACAACACCTGGCCGAAGACCCCACCCAGGTCATGAGCGCCGCTGAGGAGCCGGCCTGATCCGGCACCAGCCCGGGCAGCTCGACGATCGCCGCAGGAAAGTCCAGGAGGGGGCCTCGTGAAGAGGTTTCTCCCCCTGGACGGGCCCCTTGCACGCAGAGTCCCGCCCACCGCGCCACGCCCACAGCGTGGTCGCCCCCCGGGACCGACCCACCGATTTTCGTGAGCGGGGGCGTAACCCGGCACGTTCCTGCTACAATAGGGCCATCGGCTATGGCCTCCCCATGACATCCATCTTGTTCGTCTGCACAGGCAACATCTTCCGCAGCGTCGTCGCCGAGTACGCGCTCAAGGCCGCGCTGGGGCGCGAGGAGCGCTACCGGGTCGGCTCGGCCGGGATCGCGGCCATTCCGCAGCCCATGCATCCACTCATCGACGCCCGGCTGCGCGAAAAGGGAGCGGACCCGTCGCATCACGTGCAGCGCCGGCTGACCGAAGCGCTCCTGGACTCGACCGACCTGCTCGTGGCCATGGGCCTCGATCATCGCGAGTTCATCCACCGGCGCTTCGGGCGCGAGGCTCTGCTCTTCAACCAGATCTGCTACGGCGTGGAGGACTCGGTCCTCGACATCCATGAGGCCGTGCCCGACTTCGCCCGCAACCTCGACGCCGCCCTCGCTTATGCGGCCCGAGCGATCGACCACATCTGGGACTCCGCGCCGCTGTTCGTCGAGCACCTCGAGGCAGGACGCATCGTCGCATGGGCTCCCTCTGAATGAACGCCACACCTGGTGGCAGGCGCGTTCTATGGCGAAAGGTTCACCCGCATGACCTGGCAGACTGATCAAGACGACATCGCAGGCGACGACCTGGCCGGCCTCCTCCGACAATACGAAGCCGGGCTTGCCCACCGCGACACTGTGGGGCGTGATGACCTCGAGGCCCAGGTCGAGCATCTTCAAGCCCTGGCGGAAAAGCTCGCACTGGGCCGGCGGATGCTCCGCATTTACGACGCGGTCAAGTTCGTGTCTCCCGACCGACGGCCGCAACTGGAACGGTGGGGGTGCGTGGTGCGCGGCCACGAGGTCCAGGGTGCGGAACGGGCGACCCTCATCCGTCTCGATCTCCTGAAACGTCCCTATACCCTCACGTTCAGGGAGCCAGAGGTCAGCTACGAAGATGTCCGGGCTTGCCTCGATCTGCAGACCGACAACGGAGAGCTGGTGTTCTCGACCCTCCTGCAATTGGACGTGAACGAGCCGGGGGACGGATGGACCCCGCGCCGGGTGGACGCGTTCGTGCCGGGCGATTGGGTGAGAGACGTGCTCGACTTCTCGGTTCGGCTGGAGTCGGGCGGGGGAGCAGGCAGGCAGGACGGGCCCAGCGCTCAACCCGATGATCTCAAGAAGCGTTTTGGACTGGGTCGAAGTTGACGCGGTCGACGTGCCTTCCGGCCGTCACTCCTGGACGATGAAAAACTGCAGCACGGACAGCGCCCCCAGGAGCACCGCGCTGACCACGGGCTGATTGAGCGGGGAGGCGAACACCCCCAGGCGGAACTGCTTCAGGCGCTCGATCCAGAGCTTCAACTGCTCCCCACGCGTCGGCTCGGACGCGGAAGCCCGAACCAGCTCATCGCTGAGATGCTCGATCACGCTCCTCCGCAGGGCCTCCGCGCGTGACCGCAATGTCCAGACGCTCGTGATCGCCAGGAGCGAGATCACGGCCCAGATCGTGAGGAGAGCCGGCGTGAAATCAAAGTTGTCGAACAATCGGTTGCGCGACAGAATCATGATCGAGAGCACGATGAATGGAAAATAGATCAACCGCCTGACCACCTCCGTATGCTCGCCGATCAACGACACCGCCAGCCATTGCTCCCAGAACGGGATGTCCGTCTCACTGAGGTGAAGATCCCCCTCGACCAGATCCCGAGACCAGACGGGCGTCTTGCCGATCAGCGGCTCGATCAGACGCGTCTTGCAGAGCAACGTGGCATCCAGAATCATGCCGAACAGAAACAACATCAAGAGGACGCTGGCGATCAGGACCAGGACATTGCTGTACAGGCTGACGGAGCCGCGAAACGGGTTGGACGGTCGCCCTAAGATATTGGTCAGCACGAAGGCGAACCCGCCGACCATGACCACGAACAGCCCCGCCCGCATGACCCGCTTTCTCCAGTCTCCATCCTCCCCGTACCGTTCCCAGAGCATTGCGACGCTGACCCGTCCCGCTCCCGCCGCGGGCTCCGCTCCGGATGCCGTGGCCGATTGGCCCAATTGGAACTTTCGAGAGAGCCGGTCGACATTGCCGCTCAACTGGCGACAACTCAGCACGATGAAATAGGCCGACAAACATCCCGCGATCAGGCGCAAGAGAAACGCCGGCCAGATGCTGACCCCCTCCAGCCAGGCAAAGGGCTCACCCTCGACCCCGCCGGCGTAGACGAGGCCCATGACGGTCCCCGTGATCAGGAGCCCGGCGGCCGACACCCAGGCCCAAGCCTGGGCGCCGATGAATGGGCTCACGAGGGCCACCCCGAGGACAATTCCGAGCCCGACCAACAGACGCACGCACCAGCTCGGGAGCAGATCGGCTCGCGCCGGATGGATCCTCCGGGAGCCCGGGGCGAGCGCGTCGACGCTGAGATCCACGGCTCCGGCCAGACCGATCTCATAGAGCCGCGCATGGCGACCGGGTTGCACCAGGCTCAAGGGATCAGGTGTCTCGCTACCGCGGCCGGCGCCGCCGGGCCGAGGCGCCAGGTACTCGAGCGCGCGCAAGCCGGCGTAAAAGACTGAGGTTTGATAGACGTCACGGAACGGGGGGATGGTTCCCTGGTCGTCCCGGTGCAGCGCCAACCCAAATCCGCTCGCGACGATCACGTTCCGCGTCCAGAGGAGCTCGTCGCGATGGAGGAGGCGCGCGTCCAGGTCCGTCGTGAAATACGCGGCTCCGGGAAAGTATGGCCGAACGGCCTGGAGGATCAAGAGCTTGTCGTAGACGTCGCTCCCCACGACGCCGATGGCGCGATAGCCGCCCGAGGGCTGATCCCGCGCCATTTGTCGAGCCAGCCGCCGCACATAGTCCAGCTGGCTCGGACCCAGGGGGCGTTCCAGGGCTTCGACACTCACCGTCGCCTGGACCGACGGCGGGGCCGTCCCGGTCGACATCGGCGCCGCATGGGTATCCTTATCCGCGTCGCTCGACCGCGGCAGCTCGCCGTCAAGGCCCCTGAGGTACACATAGGAGCGGACGTTGAGCTCGTCCCCCCATCGGCGCCGATCGAGCAGCTCGTCGGTCAGAGGGACGGCGGCCGCAGGCGATCCGCCGGCCTCGTCCCGTGGCTCGTCGGAGGCCGCCTTCGCGGCTGCGCCCTTGACGACGGTGGCCAGGGTCAGCGGCAGGGCCCGGCCGTAAAAGGTGTCCAGCTCGTAGATGAGCGCGATCGCGTCCTTCCCCGGCACAACCCCTCTTCGATCGAGCTCCTCCACCAATTCGTTGGCGAGCGCAAAGTCCGTCTGGATCGTGGGGACGAACTCCACGCCGACCTTTTGGAAGAGGCCTCGAATCCACGCCAGGTGGTCGTCCCCGGCCGACAGCCCCACCTCGCGGGCCAGAATGGGGTACCAGGCCGTGGCCCAGGGCGAGTAGAGTGCCACGGATCTTCCGCCGGGATTTGGTGACAGGCGGCTGTGGGCGGCGACGAAGGTCCTCGCGTCTTTCAGCATGGCGAGCAGACTGTTGGAGCTGCGCGGGCCGATGAATCCGAACTCGAGGCTGTCATACGTCCCGAGCCTGTCTTGCAAACGCCCCTTGAGCGCCGCCAGCAGGCACAGGGGCGCCCCGATCAGCTCGTCATCATTCAGCCAGAGGACGAGCGCGTGAGGCCTGGCCGTGTTGCCGGGCAACAGCGTGTTCGGCTCGTACAGCTCGAAGGGGATGGTCAGCTCGCCGCCCGCCGCCGACTCGCAGCGGTCCTCGGGAGCCGGGTGCCAGGTGAAGAACTGGAGATGGTCTCCGTCGACCGCGACGTAGCCGGCCGTGTCGAGAGCCGACACGACGGCGTAGCGACTCCGCAGGCGCGATTCGCTCCCCTCGGCGTAGGGAGTGCCGTCGAGCATGACTCCCAGGACCGCCAACGCACTGATCCCCGTTCCATCAAAGATTGTGGCGCCCTGGTCGAGGGAAGGATGGTGTCGGGCCGGCGACTCCAGCTCCGCCGTGGCCCGCACGCTCTGAACCGCCGGTTGTCCCGGCGCCGCGAGGGTCACGTCGATGCGCAGCCGGTCCGCCTTGCTCCGCGCGCCTTCCTCCTTCTCTCTGTGCGCGGCCACGGCGCGGAACGGGTCCTGCCAGAGTCTGGCGTTCACCTTCTCCGGCGCGCTGAGCTGCTCCTCGGTGCTCGGTGGCCGGGAGCTTTTCAGCGGCTGCTTGAGCAACACTCCGCCGGCGAGCGCCACGGCCAGCGCCACCATCAAGGAGATCGGAAGGACGGTTTCGCTGCGTCGACCTTCATCCATCGGGCGCACGCGTATAACACGGATGGGAGGGAACGGCAAGAGGCTGGGCCACCGCTTGACTCGGATCCGGAGACCGCCTACTGTTCGGGGTCGATCCGACTAATCTTCCACTACGCACACACACCCACAGGGAGGCGACGATGATCCGAGCGCTCGTGAGTCTTGTGTTGCTGCTGCTCACCGCGGAGGGGGCGGTCGCCGAGGTCCGAACGGAGCGGGTTCCGTACCGGCACGGGGATCTTCACTTGGAGGGGTACCTCGCCTGGGACGATGCCCTGTCGGGAAAACGGCCCGGCGTTCTGGTGGTCCACGAATGGTGGGGGTTGAACGACTACGTGCGCGGGCGCGCGGAGCAGCTCGCCCGCTTGGGATACGTCGCCTTCGCCCTCGACATGTACGGCAAGGGCAAGGTGACGGACCACCCGGATCAGGCCGGCGCGTGGATGAAGGCCGTCCAAGCCAACGTCGAGGGCTGGCGCGCGCGCGCGATGGCCGGCCTCGAGGTGCTGCGCGGGCATGACCTCGTCGACGCGCGTCGTCTCGCCGCGATCGGGTACTGCTTCGGCGGCGCGACGGTGCTGCAACTGGCCTACGGCGGGGCGCCGGTCGTGGGCGTGGTGAGCTTTCACGGAGCCCTGCCCCTCCCCGGCCTCACGCAGGCGCCGCCCTCCGCACCGAAGATTCTCGTGGCACAGGGCAACGCGGACCCCTTCGTGCCCGACCAGCAGGTCGCGCGACTGCGGGCCACGCTCGACGCGGCCGGGTTCGACTGGCAGCTCGTCGTCTATGCCGGCGCACGCCACGGCTTCACCAATCCCGACGCCGGCGAATACGGGCTGGAGGCGCTCAAGTACGACAGACACGCGGACGAACGATCCTGGAGGCTCATGCAGCTGTTCTTCGACGAGATCTTGACCGGCTCTCGCTGAAGGGCCCGGTCACGACATGGATCAGGACCGGATTCCGCTCCGTCAACGTGCAGCTCGGCCAGAGCCTCGATCTCGTTGCCAAGGCCCCGTCAAGACAGCGCGCGCTCGATGTCCTCGAGGACTTCTTCGTCGAGGGGCACGGTGCTGGGACGGTATCGCGCGATGACGCGGCCGTTGCGGTCGACCAGATATTTCTGGAAGTTCCAACGCACCTCGCCCGGGAAGGGACTCTCCTCGGTCAGATATTGGTACAGCGGGTGCTTGTCGTTCCCCCTGACGCTGATCTTGGTGAAAAGGGGAAAATTAACGGCGTACCTCGTGTAGCAGAAACCCTTGATCTGCTCGTTCGTCCCGGGCTCCGACCCACCGAAATTGTTGGCTGGAAACGCGAGCACCTCGAAGCCCTCATGGCGATAACGCTCGTGGAGCCTCTGAAGATGGTCGTACTGGGAGGTATAGCCGCAAAAGCTGGCCGTGTTGACCAGCAGCAGGACCTTCCCGCGAAACTGCGAGAGAGAGACCGGCCTCCCGTCGATATCGTCGAGCGTGAAGGCGTGGACGCTCGTCGCCCCGGTGGGAGGCTTGGGAGCGATCGTGGTCAGCCCCGTAGACATGTCGCAGCCCGTGGCGAGGGCCACGGCCAAGGCGCCGGCCGACAGCATTTTCGATGCCCTCACGACCTGCTCCATGTGGCGACTCCCATCATTCCCTGCTTCGCACCGCCGCCGACGAGGAGAATGGCAACGATCACATCCATGGTTCTCATCTCGTCCCCTCGGGTTGAAAACCCAGTTCGAGTCTGCTGTATTGTAGGCGCGCCTGGCTTCAACCGGTCAACGGCTCGTTTTGCATTGTCGACAAACCTTGGACGGACGACCGATCGCATTGTCTCTCCTGGGATTGTGTAAGGCATGCCTTTACTCATGATCTCCGGCAAGCGAGCGGGAGCCCCCGCATGATCGACGGCCCCGCGGTTCTGATCGGCGTGGTGGCGGGGGGAGGGTGGCTGGTCTATCTGCTCCTCGCAGCCCGGACGATTGTCCGGGAGAACCGATGGCCGTTCTTCATCCCGAGAGCCTGCGCCGAGGCGTGGCAGCATTCGAACGACCGGGGCGCACTTTGGGCGGGAGCGTGCATTGTGCTGCTGCTCATCGCGGCCTTCACCCTGGTGCCCTTGGCCCTGGGAACGTTGTGTCTCCTGCTGGCGCAGGCCGTGCTCGACGCGATGGCGTGACCACATGGTCTTCGGTTTTTACAACAAGCTCACGCCGGCGCAACAGCGGATCTACCGGCAGAGTGATCACGTCACGTCCATCGTGCTTCCGGATCCGGGTCCGCTGGCCGGGGACGTGGCCCGTCTGGCCGAGGCCCTGGCCAGAGCGGACCGTGCGCAGACCCAGGCCACGGTCCAAGCCTTCGTGTCCGCCCTGGCGATCCGACTCAAGGTTCCGCCGGTCCGGGCGGAGGTGCTGGAAAAACGCCCGGACAACGACTGGGGCGAGCTGCAGGGGCTCTACACGCCGGCCGAGCGCCGCGCGCAGGCCCGGATCACCGTCTGGATGAGGACCGCCAAGCGCCGCCGGGTGGTGGCGTTTCGCACTTTCCTCCGCACGGTGCTGCACGAGATCTGTCATCACCTCGACTACGAGCTGCTTCGCCTGCGCGACTCCCTGCACACGGAGGGGTTCTACAAGCGTGAATCCAGCCTGTTTCACCAGCTCATGCGACACCACCCCGCCGGCGCGGAGCCCGCGAGGCCGCGCGAGTAGGACTCGCAGGCCTGAAGTGGTACACTGCGATCGTGGAAAACTCGGCCGCATCTTCCCTGTCGCTACCCTTGGACTGGGATCAGCCCGCGGCGAGCTCGGCCGAGCCGGGCGGTGAGCTTGTCGAACCGCGGCATCTCATGCCGCCCTTTGGCTCACACATGACGCATCGGGCGCCGTAAGACGACGCGGCTACGGGAGTACACAGCGATCCAGCGTCATCCGTCTTAGGCTCCCTGTCAGCATGTACAAACGGAGGAGACCATGAAAGTGTTTGGTCTGTTCTGCCTCGTGTCCACGGCGCTGCTCGTGCTCGGCCTCAGCACAGGCCCAGTCTCGTCTCCCCCCGCCATGGCGCAGGAGGAGACGAGAATCGACCTCACCATTCGTGACTCGATGTTTGTCCTCGAACGTCCGGTGGCGTCGCAGCCGGGCATCCCGACGGTGATCATCCTTCGCAACCAGGACATCGTGAGGCACGGCTTCACGTCCACCATTCTCCAAGGCGTCTTGGTCAGAGCCGAGGGCGAGGGCATCGCCGCCTACGGGCGGAATCTGGACGGGTTCTATGTCGACCCCGGCAAGACCTTGATCCTCCGCTTGACGATCGATGAATCGGGACGGCACAGCTTTCGCTGCGACCTGCACCCCGGCATGAAGGGCGAGGTGCTGGTCATCGACCTGGGCACGGCCTGAGTGAGGCCGTGGAGCCGAGGGCGTTGGGCGAAAGACGCGTCGAGATGGCCCGCAAAAGCTTCCCCCGGGCGCTCTTGATGAAAAAATGGTCCCCCGGAAGGATCTCCATGTGGAACGCTCCACGCGTGTGGATCCGCCACGCCGCCAGCTCCTCCAGAGTGACCTCGGAATCCTCCTGCCCCCCGATCGCCGTGATCGGACAATCGAGCGGGTCTTCGTCCCGGTACACGTAGCCTTCCACCATCCCCATATCGGCCTTGAGCGTCTGCAGGAGCGACGCCATCAGGTCACGGTCCTGCTGAACAGAGGCCGGGACAGCCCCGAACCGTCGGCTCAACTCCGCGATGAACGCGGAATCGGGCAAATGGTGAATCGGTCGCGGCCGACGCGCGAGCTGGGGCGCGCCATGTGCCGAGGCGAAGAGATGCACCGGACCGGGCAGCTGCCTTTTCCGGAGCCCGCGAGCGAGCTCGAAACCGACGAGCGCGCCGAGGCTGTAACCGAACAAAGCGAAGGGCGCTTCCGTGAAGGGGGCGAGCCCGGCCACGAGCGCATCCACGAGAGGCGGCAGCGCCTTGAACGGCTCCTCACGCCGGCGGTTCTCCCGACCAGGAAGCTGCACGGGGCACACCTGAATCTCGGGTGGCAGCAAGCTCCCCCAGGCGGAGTACACCGAGACTCCACCGCCGACGTAGGGGAAGCAAAAGAGGCGGCACCCGGTAGAGGATTGCGGTCTGAAGGGCAGGAGCCGGTCGTGGGAAAGCGAGGAGGGGTTCACGACGGGCCCTGCTCCACGATCGATTTCTTCAGCTCTTCAACCCTGCTGGACGCCAAGAGGGTCTGGATCAGCGGGGTATAGAAGACGCCGTCCCCGACGAGTCGGATCTTGTCTGGCGTCATCTCGATCCATTCCCGTTCGGCGAGCGCTTGCCAGATCGGCTGGAACTCCCGGACGAGGTCGACCTGGTAGATCCTCCCATAGTCCTGCACATCGGCCTCCATGCCTTGGAGATTCCTGAAGAGCGTCGCGAGGCGCAAGTCTTCCACGCCGAAGTGGAACCCCCGCTCGATGGGTGCGCGACCCTGATCGATCGCCGCCATGTAGTCATTCACATTTCTCGCATTCACGTAGGTCCACCCCGGCGCGGCCGGCGTGCCAGGGAACTCGGATACGCCGGCAAATCCCCATCCAAAGCCTTCGAAGCCGTCGAACTGCCGCACGCATTCCTCGTAGAGGGGGCTGCCATCCTTCGCGGCGGCAGGTTTTTCGTAGTCGTACACGGTCAATTGACGAAAGCCCCGGGAGACGAGCAGATCCCTGGACGCGCGGTACATCTGGAGGTTCTCGTCCTCTGAGGGAAGCATGGCCCGCCGGTTCAGCGCGAAATCGCTCGCCCCACCCACGTTCAGCTCGTACTGCGTGATATGGCGGACCCCGGTGCTGATCAGCATGTCCAGCTCCTTGAGCATCCGTTCCACCGTCTGCCCGGGCCATCCGAAGATCAGGTCGACGTTGCATTCCAACTCGAGCTCCTGACACCACGCGATCGCCTGCAGGACTTGCCTGACCGTCTGCTGCCTGCCGCTCAACTTGTTCAGATCGTCATTGAGCTGCTGCGCCCCGATGCTGATCCGGTTGATCCCGGCTTCCTTCATCTTGACGAGCTTGTGTCTGGTGAAGAGCTGCGGAATCCCTTCGAGCGTGATGACGATATCGGAACCGATCTTCGGAAAGACGCCGCGCACGATCTCCATGAGCCTCGGGTAGTGGTCGGCCTTGTACAAATTCGGCGTGCCCCCGCCGAAATAGATGCTGGTCGGCTCATCACCGTGGAAGAAGCTCTTGTACATGCGACCTTCTCGCTCCAAGTAGGAGAGGTACACATCGAGGTCGCCCATCCCTTTGAAGACTTCGATCGGAAAGAGGCAATAGCCGCATTTCTCTGGGTCGGTGCGGGGGCAGTACGGTGTGGCGACATAGAGATAGAAGCGCCGCCGTGCCTGATCCGCCGCACGCAATCTCTGCGCCAACACCGCCTGCCAGGGAACGTCCTCTTCTCGCCAGAACCGTGGAGAGGGGAACCCATGGAGCACCTTGTTGACTTGGCGTTGGTGCATGTGCCGATCGAGATACGCATGGACCTCCCTGACTTGGGCTCGCTCGCCCGCGGGGCTCGGCGGTTGAAGGATCATCTCGTGCACTCCTCTCGCATGCTCACGTGAAGACGAACGGCGCCGCGCGCTGCGCTCAACCACGCCTCTCGCTTTGATGTCGGCCCTGGGCCTCCGGTCGATCGGAGCCCGGCATGGCCGATTCAACGGACCACATCTTGTCGCACAGATGCCCGGCAAGGGCCTCGACGCTGGGATAATCGAAGCCAGCCGTCGCGGGAAGGGTCAGGCCCAAGCCCGCCTGAATGCGATGCTGCAACTCGACCGCCATCATTGAGTCCATCCCGATTTCAATCAACGCCTGTGAGGCATCAAGACGTTGGGACGGGTCGAGTTTGAGGATCTCCACGACCTGGTCCTGGATGAACGCGGCCAGCATCGTCTGGCGCTCCGCCTGCGACGCGTGCGAAAGCTGCCGCAACAGGTCCTGCCGCCTCGTGACGAGCGCCTCGTCCTTCAGCTGCGAGCGCACATGCTCCGCGATCTCCGCGATCAGCGAGGGTTCACGGCCCTCCGGGAGGCGCCGCACGAACTTCGCCCACTCGATGGGCAGCACGCCCACCTGGGGATCCCCTCCCTGGAGCAGGCATTCGAGGACCTCCAGTCCCTCCCGCCGTGCAATCGGAGCAATCCCCCACGTGCGCCATCGCTGCCAGGCCAGAGCCCCGGCCCGGCCGGCCATGCCAGTCCCCTCCCAGGGTCCCCAGTTGATGCTCAGGGCCGGCAGCCCCTTCGCCTTCCGGTAATGCGCCAAGGCATCGAGAAAGGCATTGGCTGCGGAATAGCTCCCCTGGCCCTCGGAGGGCAGCCACGCGGCGGCCGACGAGAAGAGCACGAAAAAGTCCAGCACGTGTCCCTCGGACAGCGTGTGGAGGTTCCAGGCGCCCAGAACCTTGGGTGCGAGCACCGAGGCGACACGTGCCCAGTCCTGCTGGACCAGAATCCCGTCGTCGACGATACCCGCAGCGTGCACAATTCCCCGGAGCGGGTGCGCCAGGGCTCTGAGTCGCGCGCCGACCCTGGCGGCCGCGTCGCCCCGTGAGATATCGGCCACCATGAGCTCGATCCGCGCGCCATCCCGTTCCATCTCCTCGAGCCTGCCGATGGCGGAATCGGGAGCATTGCGGCGACCGACGAGCACAAGATGCCGGGCCCCTCGCTCGACCATCCACTGAGCCACCAGCAGCCCGAGAGAACCCGTCCCGCCCGTAATCAGGTAGGTGGCGTCGGCTCGCAGGGAGCGCGACCCGGCCGAAGGCTCAATCCGGCGCCGAACCAGCCGGGGCACGTGGCGGCGTTGCTTGCGAATGGCAACCTGATTCTCCCGGCTCGGCGTCAAGAGCTCCTCGACCAGGGCCTCGACATCGTGGACGAGCTCACCGGAGGGGTCCAGGTCAACGGTGAGGCCATGCAGATCGGGATGTTCAGCGGCAATGACCGCGGCGAGTCCCCCGAGCGGGGCTTGGGCCGGGGACACCGCGGCGGTGTCCGCCCCCAGAGCGTGGGCTCCGCGGGTGACAAAACACAGCCGCGGCGGCTCGGGGCACCGGCTGTTCGCCAAGCCCTGGACCAGATGCAAGGCGCCCCCGCAAAGGGCCGCCTCGTCCGTCTGAAGGGAATCCACGCTCGTGTCCTCGGGCGGGGTCGCGTCAAGGGCCCAGAGATGCACGACTCCCCGACAGGGGATCGAGTCCGCTTGCAAGACATCGTGAAGCAGGCGCCGGACGTGCGCCGGCTGGCTCGGATCCAGCGTGTAGTCACCTGATCCGGACGCCCGGTACTCGCACGACCGCGTCACGCGGTGGCAGGTCTGATCGAATTCGGCTAATCGCGCGGAGAGCGCGTCGGCCAGACCGCTCCGATCCGCAAGGATGACCCATCTCCCCGGCTCTCGTTGGGATTCGAAGTAGGCGCTTTCCTGGGAGCGCCAATCGATGCGATAGAGACAGTCCACCAGATCCCGACCCATCCCCCCGGCGAGGGCGGCCCGGGAGACGCGCTTGCAGACCAGATCCACCAGTTCCACGAGCACCGTGCCGTCGCCGTCGACCAGAACCAGATCCGCCTTCACGACGCCCTGCTCCTCGTCGCGTGGAGCTCGCCGTACCGCTCGGCACCAGCACGACCGCACCGGCCTCCGATGTATCCGAACGCAGCCGAACTCGACCGGCACGTAAGCATCGCCGCTCTCCAGACCAACCCCTGTCGCCGCCACGACCTGCAGACAGGCGTCCAGCAGGGCCGGATGAAGGACGTAGGGCTCCGCGCCGGGCCTGAGCGCGTCCGGGAGGGTGATCCGGCCGAGGGCTTCTCCCTTCCCGCTCCACACCCGCTCGACGCCCTGAAAGCTCGGCCCATAGTTCAAGCCGTGGCTTCGGAGCGCCTGATAGAAGTCGTGGCGTGACAGCTCCTCCGAGCAACGCGCCCGCATCGCGGCGATGGAGATGGGCTCCGTTGATGACCGCTCCGGTGATGAGGACCCGATCCGAATGGTGCCCGTCGCATGCCGCTGCCAGGAAGACGGCTCGGCGTCGACCTCGTGTTCGAGACTCACGACCTGAAACGTAGCCTGCGTGGCCTCCACTCGCCGGAAGATGGTTTGAACGAGACGCGGCTCCTCATCCGAGAGCACCAGACCCTGGGCAATCCGAATCTGCTCGATCTGGGAGGATCCGGGCCCGAAGGCCGCCGCCGCGCCGGCCAGGGCGAGCTCCAGATAGGTCGCCGCCGGCAGGAGCGCGGCGTCATACACCCGATGGTCGTCAAGAAACGCCGGGGCGCTGGCTCGCAGTTCCTGCTCGAACACGATCGCGTCCAACGCCGGAGACAAGACTCGTGCTCCCAGCAACGGGTGCAGCACCGGCCGGCGGATCCGCGCGACCGCCGACGATTCCGATGCGGCGGGTGCCTGCGGATCCGCGTGATCCAGCCAACACCGCTCTCGCTGAAAGGGATAGGTTGGCAGCGCCAGCCGGCGGCGCGGATAATCCCGGTCGAAGCCCGCCCAATCGACCGGCACGCCCCTCACGTACAAGGCCGCCAGGCTCTCGAGCATCGGCGTCCATCCATCGCGCCCGCTGTGGAGCGATGCGACCCAACACCGGCCTGCGAGCGACTCCCGCGATCCGGCCGCTTCCATGACGGCGGGATGAGGGCCGATTTCTACGAACACCTCGTATCCCTGTTCGATCAGCTTCGTGATCGCCGTTGACAGGTCCTCTGGTTCCCGCAGGACGAGCTTCACCCCCTCGGTCGCCTGGTCGGACGACTCCGGCATTAGCTCCAGGCGCGGGGTCTTCGTTTTTTCACGGTCGATGAGCATCCTCAGGGCATCCTCCGGAGTTAGAACCCCCGCCGCACAGGCGGCCGCATACTCGCCGATCCCGCACCCCAGCACCACGTCGGGCCGGACTCCCCACGAGGCCCACAGCTCGGTCAAGGCGAACTCCAGCGAGAACAAGGCCGTGTCCCGGCAGGCGGGCTCGTCCACCAGCGCCCCGGCCTCGTCCGCGACAC